>JAKAVX010000060.1 GCA_021827465.1 Deltaproteobacteria bacterium
TGTCCCCATCGCGGCGCCGACCTCGGCGTCGGCGGCAGGCTTGTCGGCGACGGCCTCGTACGATGCCCGTATCATGGCCACAAGGTTTCGCTCGGCGGCAACTGCGGCGCGGCGTATCGCGTGCGCGAATATCGCTCGATCGCGGTCGAGGGGCTGGTCTTTGCGATGCTGGGAGAGTTCGAGGACGGCAAGCTGCCCGAGATGCTCGAATATATTCGCACCACCCACAAAATATTTCCGGGTTTCGAGAAAACGATCAAAGTCGCCCCCGAAATGGTGATCGAGAACGCTTTCGATTGGGCGCATTTTCCACCGGTTCACGACGTCCTCAAAGTCACCTGCGGCGAGCCCGAGGTCGTCGATGGCGTTTTCACCGCGACCACGACCCTGCGCGTGGGTCCCTCGATGTGGCAGGGGACCGGCGACGGAGAGCGCTCCGACGACCGTTCGACGTGGGTCGAGGTGCCGCTGCTCGCGCGCGCATACAGCCCGAATCTTACGATTACCCAGGTAGCCGTCGGCGGGGGAGACCATCCGCATTTCGTGATCGCTTCGGCGGTGCCGGGGATGGATGGCGCGTCGCGAGTGCGACTCTCGATCGCGATGCCGCGAAACCCTGACGGCTCCGAGCCCCCCAAGGAGCTGGCCGACATCATCCTTCAGTTCGAAAGCATGGGACTCGAACAGGATCGTCCCATATGGGAAAACCTGGACCTCGGCATGTCGCCCAGGTACACGAGCGAGGACGCCAACGTGCTCGCGTACCGGAAGTTCTGCGAACGCTACCGCCTCGATCAAACGGATCGTTCGCGCCCGGGCTCTCTGCGCGCCGGCTAGGACGGCGCGCCGAATCCGCGTGAGGGCTCGGCCGCCGCCGCTCGCGCGCGATCGGATCGCGCCGCGGCGTGGACGGCGGGCTCGCCGCACACCGCGAGAACCCGGCGCAGCTCAATCAGCACCGGAGAAATTTCGCGATTCCAATCGCCGCGCTGTGCGTCCCATGCGAACTATCCGATGCTCCTGTTGAGTCGGCGCGCCTCATGCGGGGATAAGATCCGTGCGCATCGCGGGCCCGGCGCTTCGACGGTCCTCGGCCTATCGTTGAATCGACTTGCGTGCATTCTCGGCGAATTCCTTCGCGGCCTTCTCGTCCGTTTCCAGGTTGCGAATCCGCACCGGCACCTCGATTCCGCGCTCGACCGCCGGACGCGCGCGGATCGCGTGCAACCATCGATCAAGATGCGCGAGTCCGTCGATCGATACGCCCGACCATTTGTAGGTCCGCACCCAGCACCAGTTGGCGATATCGGCGATCGAGTAGTCGTCAGCCAGCCACTCACTTTCGCGGAGGCGGCGGTCGAGGACTTCGACCAGGCGACGCGATTCATTCTGATAGCGGCTTATCGCCGCCGGAATCTTCTCGGGAAAATAGCGGAAGAAAACGTTGGCCTGTCCCATCATCGGGCCGATGCCGCCCATCTGGAACATCAGCCACTGAATCACCCGCGAGCGTCCCTTGACGTCCGAGGGCATCAGGCGCCCGGTCTTCTCGGCGAGATAGATCAGGATCGCGCCCGATTCGAAGACGGCGAAATTATCGTTGTCGCGATCGACGATGGTGGGAATCCGACCGTTCGGATTCAGCTTCAGGTACCACTCCTCTTTCTGCTGGTTGGCGCTCAGGTTGATAGGGTGAACCTCGTAAGGAAGCCCAAGTTCCTCGAGCGTCACCGACGCCTTCCATCCGTTGGGCGTGGAAGCGGTGTATAGGTCGATCATCCGTTGAATCTCCATTTCGGGTTTGTCCGGGTCGTCATTCGTCGCGGGCCGCGCGAAGGCTCGGCTCAGCCGCGCAAGGCGCCGAGGCATCCCGCGCGATCGAGCACTGCGTCGATCGCGCGCTTGTCCGCAAGCGCGGCGTATTTTTCCCGCAGCGCGCCCAGCGATCGCGCGTGATACTTCTGCGGCCTCTGTGTCCACTTGCGACCGCCCAGTTCGACGGTGAACTCCTCTTGCCCCGCCGCGAGTGCCTCGGCGTTGGCGACCGTCCACGGCATGAAGAGCCGTCCGACCTGCCGTTCCAAAAGTGGCATCATCGTCGGCTGAAGGCTCTGCCACAGCTCGAACTCGCCCTCGGTGCGCGGAAATAGCATCCGCTGTATCCACGCGAGCACGCTCGGCGCGCGGCCCTCGATAATCGCGCCGGGGGTCGGATCGGTCCACGCGTTATAGAACTGTCCCCACAGCGCGAAATCGCCGAAGGCCGGCCGTCCGCCGAAAAGATAGGGTCGGTTCGCAAGATGGGCTTCGAGCAGCGCGAGCGTCTCGCAGAACGAATCCTCGATCTGCGTCGCGTTTTCCGTGCTCGAGCCGACGAACCATACCCGCCCGGTCATCCGCCCGCGCACCTGCGCGATCATTGCCAATAGCTGCTCCTCAGGAGCGTCGGGCATCATCATGCGCGCGATTCGTCCGGCCGCGCTTAGCTGATCGACCTCGCGCGCCCATCGGTAATGGAACATCCATTTGTTGCCCCATTCGTCGCCGAACTCCTCGACGAGCACCGAGACGAACGCCGCGACCGGATCGCCCGGATGGATCGACGGCTCGGGGAAGCGCGATTCGAGCCGCTCGATTATCGGGGTCGAGTCCTGGATGCCTTCGTTCTCGGGCGTGACGACGAGCGGCACGAGCGGAAGTTTCGCGTGCTTCTGATACTCGCCCTGGCTCGCCGCGTTGCGGACGATCCAGCGATGGGGAATTCGCTTGTATCGGAAGTAGGAACGAACCTTTACCGAGTACGGCGACAACTCGGCGCCAAAGATGCGATAGGTGCCGTCCATGATGTGATCCTCGATACGGGTGCGGCGGGGTGCGCCGATGGGCGGACGCTCGCACAGCAGCATTCGGCCTGTCAATACATCTTCGCGTCGGAGCGGCGCCTCTGACTCCTACGCGCGCTGGCGATGCGCAGGACGGCGCGGTTCTTCCGCAACCGCGTTCCTGTGGCGGGATTCGCACAGGAATCCTCGTGACCTGCTGATGAAGTGTGCAAGGCAATGACGCGATGCCGCTGTTTTGGGCATCATGGGATGTCTCGCCGGTGAAAGGCCCCGACTTCGGCGAACTCGACCTGCAGATCGCTCGCGCGCGACTGGTCCTTTCGCCGCTTGCGATGCTGACGCTCTACGTTGACCCGGCCGCGGGCGGACTTTTTCACCTTTCCGGCGCGGCGTGGGGAACCGTTTCCGGGCATCTGTTCTACAGCCTTGCTATGTACCTGGGATTGAGCCGCGGGCTGGCGCCCCGGTATCTCGGAAAACTTTCGACGGTGCTCGATCTCGTCTTTGCCGCGGCGATCGCGCTATGCACCGAGGGGGGGCACGAGTCCGTCCTACGTATTCTTTGTGTTCGCGATTGTCGCGGCGGGCTTCCGGACCGGATTTCGCGCAACGGCCATTGTGACGATCTGCAGCGTGGCCATGTATCTGGCCGTTATCTGGTTCGAGCACGGAGCGACGAACTCCTACATGATGAGGGGCGTTTATCTCGCGCTCGCCGGGTACCTCATCTGCTTTTTCGGACATCAGCGCGCCGCCTTCGAGGCCCGGGTTCGCGAACTGGAATCCAGGGCCGAGCGGCTTACGATCGCCCGCTCGCTTCACGACGGTTACGTGCAAACTCTCGCGGGCGTCAACCTGCGTCTTGAGACCAGCCGCGCATTGCTGCAAAGGCGGCAGCCGGCCTTGGCCTTGAGCGAGCTCACGGAGCTTCAGACGGGAGTCGCGCGCGAGTACGACTCGGTGCGTTCGTATATCCGCTCGCTTGTCGAAATCGATCAACGAATGAGGTGCCGAAGTCCAATGACACGCGGTTCGAGATGAAGGCAAATTTTTCCGCGCGTGGGACGGTGGTCGAGCAGGTCCTGCAAATCGCACTCGAGGGCCTGAGAAACGCCTGGCGTCACGGCCGCGCGCGCCTGGTAAAAATCGACATCCATAGCGCCGACGACATGATTAACATCACGGTGGGAGACGACGGCGTCGGATTTCGGGATTCCTCCACCGCCCCGTGGGCGATCGCCTCGCGGGTGGCCGAAGTGGGCGGAGAACTGAAGATCGAGAGCGGCGCCGGTGCGGGCGCGCGCCTCGAAATCCAGATGCCGGTCACGTAAGCGATGACGACCCCAATACGACTGATAGTCGCCGATGATCATGTGCTCTTCCGCCAGGGGCTGAAATCCTTGCTGCTCCTTGAACCCGACGTTCGGGTGGTTTGCGAAGTCGAAAACGCGGGCGAGCTGGCCGCCGCCATCAGGGATACGCCCTGCGATGTCCTTCTGCTCGATCTGCAGATGGACCGATGGCTGCTCGACGATATCGCCTCACTCTCGCAGAGCGTCAACGTGGTGGTCCTGACCGCCAGCGAGCAGCTCGAGGATGCACTCGCCGCGATGCGCGCGGGCGCCAAGGCGATAGTGCAGAAGCGGTTCGCGATCGAGACCCTGATGAATGCCATCCGCACGGTCGCGACGGGGCAGGTATGGATGCCCGCGGATCTGCAGACCGAGGTGGCTGAACAGTGGGCCGCGCCGAAAAACCGGGCGCTTACCCCTCGCGAGACTGAAATTGTCAGGCTGGTGACGGCCGGAATGCGAAATGCCGAAGTCGCCAGGCGCCTCTCGCTCAGCGAGAGCACGGTCAAAACTCAGCTCAACAACATTTTTCAAAAGCTCGAGATTCGAGACCGGGTTGCGCTCACCCACTATGCGCTGCGCGCCGGCTTGATCGGCCGGCGCGCCATTCGGGTCCCTTAGCCAGGCCCGCGTCTATCTCACCCGCTCATACGAAGGCCGCACTGCGAAGCGTACACACACACAGGCGTAGTGAAGGCCGGCCAGTCCCGTTTCCGGGACTGGCCGGCCCTCGAGAATCATCAACCAGCTTGTTTCATTCTGATTTTCGGCAGTTTAGTGCCTGTGCGACGGCCGATAGGTACGTCATCGATAGACTTTGGACAACCATCATCGCCAGTCACTACGTATTCAGGATAGGCCGGGAAGCCGTGCTCGTGCAGATCGAGCCCTTCGATCTCTCCCTCGGTCGGAATACGCAGCCGAAAGCCATACTTGACTGCATACATGAGAATCATCGAGGTGACGAAGGTCGCTATTGTAATTGAAAAGCTGCCAATAGCCTGCGCTTTCAGCACTCCGAGCCCGCCGCCGTAAAAGAGGCCTGTTACCACAGTGCTGGTATCCGCACCGAGAGGAGTGGGCGATCCATATTTGCCAGCGGCAAACAAGCCGAGCGACAAAGTGCCCCAGATTCCGGCAACCGCATGCACCGGCACGGCGCCAATCGGATCATCGATGCGGAGGTATTCGAGCAGGTCGATACCCCAGACTACTACGATTCCGGCGCCGATACCGATAAGAAACGCACCTTCGGGATCTACCCAGTAGCAAGGACACGTAATCGCGACCAAACCAGCCAGGAAGCCGTTAACCGTCAGCGCCAGGTCCCATTTTCCCTCTGTCTTGAAATATGAATACACCAAGGACGTTAGACCCGCTGAGCAAGCTGCCAGCGTGGTATTGAACGACACCCGGCCAATGCCCGCTGCATCGAGCGCGGAGAGCGTGCTTCCGGGATTGAATCCATACCACCCGAACCACAGGATAAGTCCGCCAGTGGCGCCGATTATAAGGTCGTGAGGCTTGATCGGCTGGCCGCCGTCGCGTTTGAAGACGCGGCCGAGTCGGGGGCCCAGTGCGATCGCGCCTGCCAGGGAAATGACGCCACCGATCGTGTGCACGACGGTGGAACCGGCAAAGTCATGGAACGGGATCGGCGTCATATTGGCGAGCCATCCGTCAGGTCCCCATGCCCAGTGACCGATGATCGGATAGATGAAACCAGTCACGCCGACGCTGTAGAGCAAGTCGCCGATGAAATCACAGCGGCCGATCATTGCACCTGAAGTCACTGTCGAACAGGTGTCAGCGAATGCATACTGGAATACCCAGTAGGCGAGTAGCGGAACTCCCGTTGTCCCGTAGGTCGCCGGCAACCCGTGCAGCATGAAGCCGGTGGTTCCGATCCACGGAGTTCCTGGACAGAACATGAAGGCGAAGCCCCACAGCCAGAATGTCACACCGCAGATACAGGTGTCGGCGATTCCCTCGACCAGGATGTTGACGGTCTCGCGCGACCGCGCGAATCCGGACTCAAGCATCACGAACCCAACCTGCATGCAAAAAACCAGGTAGGCGGCGACCAGCGTCCAGACAGTGTTGATTGCGTTTATGTGGGGCGGCGGCAGAGGAGGCGCAGCATCAGCATATACCGACCTGGGTACGTACCACTTCGACATGAGAAGCAATACGATTGCGAGACCGATCATCTTGCCGAGCATTAGAGTCCCGACGTTTTTGCGTACGACCGGATCGCGCCACTTTTCCTTGGCGAGCCTGTACGTTGCTACTATACCTTCGCAGAGCACTGTGGTTGTCCCTCCTGCTGCGCGTTTGCGCGTCGAAAAAGCAACCGATGTGCCGCGCGGAAGCCGCACGCACAGTCAATCCGATGGACGGTGCCCACCTCAACTAACGGACGACTTTGGGAATCCACCGAAAGTTGGAGATGAAAATCGCCGATGGCGGAAGTGGCCGAAAGTCACGGGAAAATCCATCCGGCGCCGCCATACACGAAATAATCGAGCGCTCGCGGACTGTGTGTGTATACAGCAGATGCCTGCGATTCAGGCGTCATTGATTACTCGCCCGCACGCGCGGGTAAGATCGGTGATTCATGCGGCGCAACATCCATAGTCGCGGCGAGCAGGCCCAGGATCAGAAGTAAACCCGCGCGAGCCCGCTCGCGGCTGGTAGCCGGCCTGCAGCCGATGCCGTGCCTCTTCGCGCTTCGATGGATCGCCTGAGCAGGAGGCGGCGCGCCAGGGCCGTTCGCGGTTTGAGCGGAACAGGGCGCTCGTGTCAGGATCGCCCCCATGAACTCCGACGGATCGCACGTAGTCCTGGAAATCGAGGAGCCGGTCGCGCTGATACGGCTCAATCGTCCGGAAAAGCTCAACGCGTTCACCTACGCAATGGTCCGGGAAATCCGCCAGGCGGTTGATCGCGCGGCGGCCGATGATCGCGTGGTCGGCATTATCGTGACCGGGACCGGCCGCGCGTTCAGCGCCGGGCTCGACACCGGCGACCTTGCGCGCACAGCCGCCGCCGCGGGAGTGCCCGCCGAAGATAGTTCCAGCGCGTCCCCGGACGATTTGCC
Organism: Deltaproteobacteria bacterium; assembly: GCA_021827465.1. The sequence goes on from JAKAVX010000060.1 coordinate 7,296, forward strand.
CGCGCTGTTCAGCTACCTGCTCAGGATCCCGAAACCTGTCATCGCGGCCGTCAACGGCGTCGCGGCCGGAGGCGGATTCGTGCTCGCGATGATGAGCGATCTGCGCTTCGCGTCCGAAGCCAGCAGCTTCACCACCGCTTTTTCGCGCCGCGGGCTTATCGCTGAGCATGGGACCAGTTGGCTCTTGCCGCGGATGGTCGGGACGAGTCGCGCGCTCGACCTGCTCTGGAGCGCGCGCCGGATAGACGCCGCGGAAGCCTGGCGAATCGGCCTAGTGGACAGGCTCGTGCCCGCCGACAAACTGATCGACGAGGCTCGCGCCTATCTGCGATCGCTCGCCGCGGAGGTCTCGCCGCGATCGCTCGCGGTAATCAAGTCGCAAATCTATCGCCATCTCTCGGCCGCGCTCGAACCCGCGATCTACGAGACGGACGCTCTAATCGCCGAGTCGCTGGCCCATCCGGATGCGACCGAGGGCGTCGCGTCATTCCTCGAGCACCGCCCGCCGCGCTTCCAGCGATTGAAGGGAGGGAAACCATGAGCAGCGCAAGTTACCAGACGATTCGCTACGAGAAGTCCGGGCCGATCGCGACCCTGCTGATGAACCGGCCCGACCGGCTCAACGGCATGACCAACCGGATGCTGCGCGAGACCGGCGAGGCGCTCGCTATCGCCGCCGAGGATCGGGAACTGCGCGTGCTGGTGCTGACCGGTGCGGGGCGCGGGTTCTGCCCGGGCGCGGATCTCCAGGTCACCGCCTCGGGAGGCGAGGGCGGTCCCGAGGATCGGCTGCAGGCGCGCGACTTCCGGGTCCCGGTGCTGTTGTATGAGATGCCCGCAGTGACGATAGCCGCGATTAACGGCGCATGCGCGGGAGCCGGTCTGGGATGGGCGTGCGCGTGCGACCTGCGCTTGGCGGCGCGCTCGGCGCGCTTCAACAGCGCCTTCCTTGACGTGGGGGTGGCGGGCGACATGGGCGGTCCATGGTTTCTGCCGCGAATCGTCGGCGCGGCGCAGGCTCGCGAACTCTATATGCTGCCCGGCAAGTTCGACGCGGAGCACGCGCTCAGGATCGGACTGGTTTCGCGCGTGTTCGACGATGAGCGCTTTCGCGATGAGGTCGGCGCGATCGTCGAGCGGCTGGCCGAGGCCGCACCGATCGCGCTACGCACGATGAAATCGAATTTCGTCGAGGCGGAGCGGATGGATCTCGCCAGCTATATCGCGCTCGAGAGCGAGCGCCATATAAGGATGTTCAGCACTGCTGACACCCGCGAGGCCTTCAAGGCGAAGGTCGAAAAGCGCAAGCCCCGGTTCGAGGGACGCTAGGACAACACTTCCTGTACCCGAGAGCAACGGGACTGTACCTGGGAGCCGATTGAGTCTCCTGGCACGGCCCGGGATGCCGCGCGCCGTCGAAATTAGCGCATCCCGATAAGAACGTGTCAACTCGCGCGCGAAAAAAAATAATCGACTACGGGGTTCGGGAATCCTCGCGCTCCAGCTAAAGTTTGTCGCCGGATCAACCGCGCAAGAGCCGTTGTCCAAGGTGTGATGTCAGTCTGGTATGAAGCAAAAGCGAGCGTCGAGCGCCGCACTGGCGGCCGAATCCCCCGAGTCTGTCATAACCCCCTCATGGGAATGGCCCTGGTGGCGTACGACCTGGAAGCATGCTCCGGTCTTCTTCTGGATCGTCGCGATCCATGTGACTGCGGCAGTGGGTTTGATCCTGTTCCCGCTCCCCGGATGGCGAATCCTGCTGGGCGCGGTAGCCCTGGCGTGGATCGGCGGGTTGGGCACCACGATCTGCTATCACCGCGCACTGGCCCATCGCGCGCTCAAGCTTAATCGATGGGCTTCGGCGATACTGACCTTCTTCGCCGTGTTCAACGGTTCCGGGGTGCCGATTAGCTGGGTTGTCCGCCACCGTCTCCATCACGCGAAGGCCGACACCGTCGAGGACATCTCCAGCCCCGTTTATCACGGCTTCTGGTGGGCGCATCTCAGATGGCTCTGGCAGACCGACGCTCCTGCGGTCGAACGTTACTGCCGCGACCTTGATCTTGGAACGCTGCGGGTTTGGGACTTTCTCGAAGCTCCGATCGTCGCGCTGTCATTCTTCTTCGGCCTTTATTTTGGCGCATGCGCCTTCTTCTGGCTTGGCGCTATCCGGCTGGTTTTCGCGCTTCACGCGCAATGCTTCGTCAACAGCATCTGCCACACGGAACCCGGAATCGTTCCGGGTGAAGATTCCAGCCGCAACGTCGGATGGCTTTCCGTGATGCACTTTTTCCAGGGCGAGAACTGGCATCGCAACCATCACTCGCGTCCCGGCCTGGCTCGG
>JAKAVX010000061.1 GCA_021827465.1 Deltaproteobacteria bacterium
CAAATTTCGCGCCTGCGCAAGCGCCTGAACCGTGCCCTGTAAATCGCCTTTCCCGGCGAGTGAAAGCAAATCCGCGGCGGTCGTGAACTGGCCCAGCGCGCCGAAGCTCGCGCGGCTGCTCATGCCGGCGCCTCGCATCGTTTGAAAGGATTGCAGGATGTCTCCCGTGCTCATGCGACCAAGCACGTTGACCATTTCGCCCGCGCGGCGGGTCAGTTGTTTGAGCTGCGCGGGCGTCATCCCGTAGAAGCTTTCGAGTTGGCGCTCGGTTTGCTCGACAGGCGCCGCGGCTCGCACGGCCAGGAGCGCCGGAGCCGCGATCGCCGCTGCGCTGACGGCTTCGACTCCCGCAGTAAAGAGTCCCGTCCGCGCGCGCGCGGCTTTCTGCATCCGGGCTTGGCGCCCTTGTATTTCGGTGAGGGCCTGCTGGCGCTCCTGTATTTTTCCGTATTGCGTCCACAGCCGGTTGCGCGATTCCATCAACCGGATTTCCTGCATCATCCCGGCGCGCTTGGTCTTGTCGGTCTCGTTCAACAGCGACGTGCGGCGCTGCAAAATCGTCGTCCCGGCTTCCAGTTCGTGGATCGAGCGCTGCATGCGCCGAATCGACAGGTCGGTGGTTCCAAAGAGCCCGCCCATGCGGCGTAATTCGGTGCTCAGACGATCCACCAGAAAGACCGTGACGCCGACTTCAAAAAGCGATTCCATCGCCATCGCGTTCACTCCTTGTTATCACGCGGACACTCGCGGTTGAGCGACGTCGGCCGTCTCGCGAAATCGCGTAAACGCCTCGATGAACTCCATTTGGAGCGTCGTCCGCGGCCCGTTGCGCTGCTTGGCGATAATCACGTCCGCTTCGCACGGGCGGTCCTTCGGGTCATAAAACTCGGGGCGATGAAGCAGGATCACCAGGTCGGCATCCTGCTCGATCGCGCCGGACTCGCGCAGGTCGGCAAGCTGCGGGCGGTGATTTTGCCTCGCTTCCGCGAGGCGATTGAGTTGCGCGGCGGCGACGACCGGAACGCGAAGCTGTTTCGCGAGCGCCTTGAGCGCGTGCGAGATTTCTGCAATCTGGCGTTCGCGCGGGTCTCGCGGATCGCGCGGGCGGATGAGTTGCAGGTAGTCGACGAGCACAAGCCCGAGCTGCCCGCCGCGCGCCAAGCGCCGTGCCCTTGAGCGGATCGCGGCAATATCCTGGTCGGCAGTGTCGTCGACGAAGATTGGCAGCGCGCGGAGATCGTCGAGCGCCGAATCGAGATCGCGGCGCTCGTACGGGTTCAGGTTGCCGGCCTTTGCTTTCGCGAGGTTCACTTGCGCGCGGCCACAGGCGGCGCGCTCGATTAACTCTTCGCCCGCCATCTCGAGCGAGAAGAACGCGATCGAGCGGCCGGCCTCGGCGCAGGATTCGGCTATTTGCGCGAGGAGCGCGCTCTTACCCATGCTCGGGCGGGCGGCCACGACGACGAGCGAGCCGGGTTGCAGGCCGCCGGTCAGCACGTCGAGCATCGGGAAGCTCGTGCGGATAACGCCGGCGGGCGCACGATGCTCCGCGCAAGCGGCGAAGCGCTCGCGTGCCGTCTCGGCGAGTTCGGCGGCGGTCTTCACCGTCGAGCGCGGCCGGCGCTCGACGGCGTCGAATATTCGCTGTTCGGCAGCGTCCTCGAAGGTCTCGACCTCGGCGTATTCGCGCGGATTCAGTTCGGCGGCTTCTTGTGCGATCGCGCGGCCGGCGCGCTCGACGGCGCGCAGCTCTGCGAATGCGCGGACGAGTTTTGCGTAGTGCTCCGCGCTCAGCGGCATCCCGGCGTCGGCTAATTCAGCGAGCGGCGCGTTCTCGAGGGCGTGTGCGGCGCCTCGCCGTTGAAGTTCGGCGGTGACGCAATAGACGTCGACCGGGATATCGCGGTCTCGAAGGGTAAGCATCGCAAGGGCGATCTCGCGATGCGCATCGCAAAAAAAGTCGTCGGGCGTCAGGGTTTCGAAAATTTCGTCGATTCGCTCGGGCTCGAGCAGTACCGCGCCCAGGACCGCGCGCTCGGCTTCAGCGTTGGATCGGTTGGCAGCGTTCATCGCGGTAGCAACTCTCGGATCACTTCGGCTGCGGGTCTTGGCGGCGCCGTGGCTGGCTTGAGCGGCGCTCCGCCGTTGCGGCTGGCGCTGAAGTGCGGAATGCGGCGAACGCGATTCTCCCACGCCGCCTGCCAGTTCGCGTAAACGCGGCCGTTCGCGAGGGCATCACATTTCCAGGCGCTGAACTCATGCTCGGGGTCAAGTTCGAAACCAAGCTCCCGGGAGATCGCGAGAGCGCGGGCTCGCATTTCGGGCGTGAGCTTCAGGTCTTCGGGCCAGGCGACTTTCGGCTTGCGTTTCTTGGGTCGGGCGCTGGTCCCGTTCCGGGATTGAGGCTTGGCTTTGGTCTCTGCGTGGTCCGCGAGCCCAGGCGAGCGTATATATTCCTGCTCTTTCTCCTGCTCCTGCTCCTGCTCCTGATTCGGCCAAGGTTCGCCGGAAGCTTCACTTAAACCTTCTCGAAAGGTTTTATGGAAGGTTTCCGGTAGGTAGTGGAGATTTGCAGCAAAGCGTTCTCGCAGTGGGGTTTCCGGGACTTCGTGCAAGTCAGCCAAGCACGCTTTCAGGACGTTCGGATTCTCGGGGCGGTTGTATCGAAACCAGGTCGGAAGGAAGAGCACGCGCGCGCTCTCGTCGAAGGCCCAGCGCAAGGTTTCGCAGACCCTGGCGAAACCTTCGGCAAAGGTTGCGGGTAACATTTCGAGATCCTCGGCAGCGCGTGCGCGCGAAAAGTGAAATAAGCCGATCCGGTTCGACTGCGCGGTGAGGACGTACACCGCGACCAGCTTTTCGCTCGCGCTCAACCGGCGGAAGCGCTCGTCAAACCATATCCTGGGATCGATTTTGCGGAATCGCGCCATCGGGCTCTCCAAGCTGTCGTCGTAGCCGGTCGTTTTCTTGCACGAGCAGGTCGATTACTCGCCTCAAGAAGCGTCGCTTGGCCTGCTCCGTCGCCAACGCGGTTGAGAGCGGGATCCGCCGCCGAGCGACAGGGTCGACCACGCCGTCACGCTCGAGCTGGCGCGCCTCGTCAAGAACTGGTGATCTCATCGCGCCGCTGCGGCTGTGGGATTATCGAGCATCCGCTCTAGCGCCGCTCGCGGAACGAGCAACCTCTTGCCGATCCGGACGGCTGGGATATCGCCGCGTCGCGCTGCTTCGTATGCAGAACTGCGGCCAATGCCGAGTGCCGACGCAGCTTCCTCGATCGTCAACGTCAGCAGCGTATCGTTACTGTTCTTCAACAACCTCACCTCCGTTCGCCTGCTGCGATACCCATTTTCGTACCCTTCTCGCTTGACTTGTACAAGTCATTAGAGTTAAACTTGTACGCATGCGGAAACGAGCACCTGGACGAAGGGAGCGCGGACAAGCTAAGCCAGCTATTCTTGTACACATTCCCAAGAACGAAGAGACCCCGGAAATCGGCTTCGTGCCGCCTGACGACTACGGGCGCCTCAAGGCGGTCGTCGAAATGGTGCGGTTTTTTCCGCAGGACGCGCGCCAGCGTGGCGGAGAGCCGGACCCGGCATGGGGGAAGATTGATCGCATTATCCGCTTGGTCGCAGAGCGGACGGCCACGCGCGAGAGGTCTGACCGGCGCATCCTATGGGTACCATCGGAGGCAATCTCGTTGTTTAACGAACTCGCCGCCAAGCCGATACAGCCCTATCTTCGACTGGGCGCACCGGGCGGGCGTGGGCGCGCTCTCGTCACTGGACCGCAACTCCCGGTCGCTGGCGGCGAGGCCGCCAGCCTGGCGCTACTAATCTACACATCGTTTTTTTTGAACCCGAAGGCCACGCGCGTGAAGGTATGCGAACACTGCCAGCGGGTTTTTATCGACCGCTCAAAAGGAAACCGCGCGCTTCGTTGCTCTCCGACGTGCACTTGGAGGCGCTGGTCTCGCGCGGCACGCAAGGCCGCCCATCACGGGCGGAAGGAGAACTAAGATGCAGGGCCATTTAACCAAGCGCAGCAAGTCGAGTTGGACGATCGTTCTCACTCTCGGGCGCGGGGCGGACGGCAAGCACCGCCAAAAATGGATAACTATCAGGGGCACGAAGCGCGACGCCGAGCGCGAACTTGCCCGCCTACTAAACGACCAGAATCAGGGAACCTTCGTCGCGCCCTCGAAACTCTCGTTCGCCGAATATGCGGAGCGTTGGCTTGCCTTCGTTCAAACCCGCGTCGCTCCAAAAACCTTCGAACGATACGACGAGATAATGCACAAGCATCTCGCGCCGGCGCTTGGCGAAACTCCGCTTTCCACCCTTCAACCCTTGCAGATCCAAGCCCACTATTCCGAAGCCCTCAAGAACGGACGACGGCCGCGCCCGGTAGCGAAGCCCGAGGGCGACATCGAGAGCGAGACTTCCGCGATCGAGCGGCCCGCCGCGGTGCCCAGGGGACTCTCGCCCCGCACAGTGCTCCATCATCATCGCGTACTTCGCGAAGCACTCCGGCAAGCCGTTGCGTGGCGCCTGCTCGCCGTGAATCCCGCCGATGCAGTCGAGCCGCCGCGTCCGCCGCAGCGCGAGATCACGGTGCCTACCGACGACGAAGTAACCAAGCTGCTCGATGCTGCCAAAGGAAGCCGTCTTCATGCGCCCCTAGTCGTCAGCGTCGCCACCGGATGCCGCCGCGGCGAACTCCTTGCCGCCAGGTGGAGCGACCTCGACCTCGAGGCCAACACGCTAGCGATCCGCCGCGCGCTCGAAGAGACCCGCGCCACCGGCGTGAGTTTCAAAACTCCGAAAACCGCCAAAAGCCGCCGCGTGATCGTGTTATCGCCTACGCTCGTCGCGATCCTGCGCCGCCATCGCGCCGAGCAGGCCCGGGAACGCCTCGCCCTCGGCGCCGCATACCAGGATAACGATCTCGTCTTCTCCGATCCCGACGGCCAGCCCTGGCGCCCCGGGAAGTTCACGGATTCCTTCGCCGACCTCGCAAGGAAGCTCAAGATCAAAACCCACCTGCACGCGCTCCGCCATTACCACGCAACCGCGCTGCTCAAGAGCGGCACGCACCCGAAAATCGTAAGCGAGCGCCTCGGGCACGCGACCGTCGGCATCACGCTTGATACCTACTCACACGCGCTCCCATCCCTTCAGGAGCAGGCCGCGGCCAAATTCGAAACCGCGCTCGCGGACCTGGGCGTAAAAGCGTGACAGCCTTGCGCGCGTAACCTGAGTTTTGAGAGCAGATTTACAGGTCGGCGGGCTTGAGACCTGTCTTGGCCGCGATCTTTGCGAGCATCACCGGCCCGATTTCGTCGTTGTCGTGAAAGGCGAACGTATAGTCATGCCACCCAACGCGGCTCAGCCGTCTATGCGAGCCGCCCCGATCACGCTTCACCTTCCAGCCGATACTTAGGAGCGCCGCCAGCACGCGCCGCGCCTTCGTTGCCGGCCAAGGGCTCACGCCGCAACTGCAAAGGTGGTGTCGGCCGCATCCGGCGACCTTTCGCCGTGCTCGATCTCGTCCGCGATGACCCGCAGCGCAAGCGTCTTGACCTTGGCGATCGCTTCCTCGCGCGAACTGCCGTAAACCATGACACCGGAAAGCGCGGGAACCTCAGCTATCCAACGTCCGTCTTCTTCGCGATCAAGCTTGATTTCCAGCCGCACCGTAGCGCTCATGCGTCGCACCCCCAGCGCGTCGACAACCCTAGCATCACAGAATAACGCAGGGTAGGAAATAGGTGCGCTGCGGCCCTGCAGGAGGGTGGGAAAGACACCTTCTACGCAAGGGGCCTTTACGATTTTTTCTTGCATGGAGAAAGCGGACCACCGGCTATCTACCGACCGTTCGGTTTGTTAGGGGGCCCCCACCCACCCCGCCAGAGTCGGTTAATGCCGCCATTGGAAACTTCGTTTGAGTTGAACAAACTCAACACGCGACTCTAGATCCGCGCACTCATCCCGCCTCGGCGTTACGGTCGGCCCGAAGGCACAAGGCTGACTAGGCGCGCACCCACATCTGGACGCCAGGTCCGGTCCGCCGACGCAGCAGGTCGCCAAGGTGCAGCTAAGGTCAATCAGCCATTAAGACAGCGCAAAAGCACTGTTTCCGGACCGTGCTGGCAGGCCAGCCCGCGAGCCTTTCAACCCTGCGCAAGCCCCTTCTTGCACGACGGTGAATTCACGCGCCCGCAGGACGCGACTATCCGACGACCACCAGGGCGCCGCCGGCCGACGTTCCAGGCTCGGCTTCGAGACTCCGCAGAAGCACGGCTCCCCGATTAGCAAATCATTAGCAGAAGCCGAAAAGCGCTTGTAATTACGTTGGTTTTTCAACCCTGCCGGTTTACTGGTCCGGTCGAAAGCGACCGCCTGGGCGGCGCAATCGTGAGACTCAAGAACGTCTCGGCGCGCTCGCGTCGATGGGCGCGCCCCTCTGGTCGCCGAAGTGGAGAGGTTTTTCAAAACGACGTTCGATAAAATTACCAACCAAACGGTCGATAATCGCGTCGGCGACCGCACACAACAGAAGCGCTTCCCTTGGTCGTCTCGTTGAGCCCGGAATCCTCGCTTAGCCCTCCCGGCCTTTCTTAATCTGCTCAGCGAGTGTCAGGAGTGCCGCCGCTATTGCTTTCGCGTCGTCGTTTGGGAGTTCACGCGCCTCCAAGCCGAGCCCCTGTCTGTAATGCCCCTTGAATATCTCCCGAATTTCCTCGTCCATTTTGCCGCCCATCCTTGTTCTGCGAATTTTGCTAACCAATTGCTAATGGACGGGATAACACTTGGTGTCCTTTGTCTCCACCCCACGGCACGACGGTTGGAAAAACACCCAACAGGCTACTATCTTTTGTCACGCGACGGCACGAGCCAGCATGAAGGTATGCGCACTTGAAAACCGGCAGCGGCGAAAGTCGCTCGTGGGTTCGAATCCCACCCCCTCCGCCAACCATGATGTATGCGCAGAGAGCACTGCGCTCGCATTGCGAATCGGGCGCGTCCGAGCAATAGCGCGGGTTTGAACGGAGAAAGGATCAACACGTGAGTATCGAGGCGGTGGTTTGGGATTTCGGCGGCGTTTTTACCACTTCGCCCTTCGAGGCGTTCAACCGCTTCGAGGCCGAACGCGGTCTTCCGAAAAATTTCATCCGGACTGTCAATTCAACCAATCCCGATTCCAACGCATGGGCACTCTTCGAGCGTTCCGAGATCGATAGCCACGGCTTCGACCGTAAATTCTTCGAGGACTCGACCGCGCTCGGTCATCCGGTGCGCGGCGCCGAGGTTCTGCGGCTTCTTTCCGGCGAAGTGCGGCCGCGGATGGTCGAGGCGCTGGTGATCTGCAAGCAGAGCCTCAAGGTCGGATGCATAACCAACAACATGGCGCACGGACAGGGCTCGGGGATGGCCGCGACGGCTGAGGCCGCCTCGCGCACCGCCGATATCATGCAGCTTTTCGACGTAATCGTCGAAAGTTCCAGGGTCGGGATTCGAAAGCCCGATCCGAGAATCTACCTGATGGCGTGCGAGCAACTGGGTGTCGCGGCCCGCTCGTGCGTTTACCTCGACGATCTCGGGATCAACTGCAAATCGGCGGCGCAACTCGGGATGGTCGCGATCAAGGTAACGAGTGAAGGGCAGGCGCTCGCGGATCTCGAAGCCGCAACCGGCCTCGCCCTGCCCAGAGTTCCCGCGTAATCGGGGATGAGCCCCCGAGACGGCTGATTTCTCCGCGCCGTTTCAAGCAGAGTCAAAATTCCGAGGACATCGAAAATCCCGCGGCTCGGCCGTGCCGGAAATTCGCGTATCGAAACTACCAACATGCGCGATTCGGCATTATGGTACGACCCGTGCCACCGAATCGCGGAGTTGTAGGTCCGCGTTGGGCGGCGCGAAAACGCATTCGAAAAAGCCCTCGGCGGCTGACACGGAGAAGACCCATGATTCGCCTGACCTTTCTGCTTCGGCGCAAACCCAATCTGTCACTCGCGGAATTCCAGCAATACTGGCGCAACAATCACGGTCCGCTCGTCGCCAAGCACGCGGCGACGCTCAACATTCTGCGCTACGTCCAGGTCCACACCGTGGAGGATCCGATCAACGAGCAGCTGGCTGGTGCGCGCGGCAAGATGGAGCCGCAGTACGACGGCGTCGCCGAACTATGGTGGACGACTCGCGACGCGCTGGCTGCTTCGTTCGGCAGCGCGGCGGGCGAAGCCGCGGGCAAGGAATTGCTCGAAGACGAGATGAAGTTTATCGACCTGCCGAATTCGCCGCTCTGGTTCGCCTACGAATATCCGCAGGTCAATCCGAGTGAGGACATGGTCGCGCGCGAGCACACTCCGCTCGTGAAGCTTTACTTTCCCTTCCGGCATCTGCCCAGTCTCAGCCTTGACCAGGCGCAACTCTACTGGCGCACTAATCACGGTCCGACGATCCGGAACGTCTCGACCGGGATGCGGATGCGGCGTTACCTGCAGGTGCATCGTTTCGAAGACGCTCTCGAGCAGCAGTTGCGCACAAGCCGCGGCACGAAGACGGCGCCCTATTGCGGGCACGCCGAGGCGTGGTTCGATCGCGGCGAGCTGATGACGGTCGGCAATACGGTCGAGGGACGGCGCGCGATGGAGATCGCGGTCGAGGACGAATCGAAGTTCATCGACTTCCCGAATTCCACGATTTGGATCGCCAAGGAGCGGGTGATGATCGATCGACGCTGATCCGGTCGGCGTCATCGATGAACTATCCATGATGACGATGGCCCGGCTCGATGAGCCGGGCCATCGTTTGCGCAACTCCCCTGCCCAAGCGCGAAATGTTTATTGTCCGGTTGTGGGACGCTCTCGGTCCGTTGCTGGAGCGGCTCTCCGGCGCTCAGCTTTCGAGGGAACATACTCCTTCAGGGCGGCCATAATGAAGCGCCGATTGGCCTCGGTTCGCCACGCGGCGACCTCGGGACTGAACGGCTTCTCTCCAAGCGTTTGAGCGAGTATCGGTTCGAAGATCACGCCCGCAAGGTTGACCGCGACGACCTCCACGGCAAGCCAGGCAAGCTTGGAACCACTCGGCAGGCTCTTCGGATCGCCGTGCTGTTCGAGTTGTCGGACAACGAGGTCTGCGATTCGGGCGAAGAGGGCCCGGCCGGCAGCCGTTGCTTCGAGCAGGGCGCGCCGCAAATAGCTTCGTAGCTGTGCATCACCGGCGATCAACTCGGAGAGGTCGGCGGCGATCTCTATACTGGCCGCCTGCGCGCCGGCCGTCGTCGTCGTGATTAGCGCCGCGCCGAAGCGTTCGACCACCATCGCCTCGACTGCCGCAACCAGACCTCGCTTGGTGCCGAAGTGATGCTGAAGCAGCGGGTGCGACACGCCGGCCGCGGCTGCTACCGACTGCTCCAGGACTCGGCGTCGAACTCAC
>JAKAVX010000062.1 GCA_021827465.1 Deltaproteobacteria bacterium
GCCACCAGTCGAAATGGCGCGTGTCTTCGACCTTGACGACCTCCGCGCCCATCTCGGTAAGCATCGCGCCGACCAGCGGCCCCGCCCATCCCATCGAGAGATCGACCACGCGAAGTCTTTGATGCGGCGTCGTCGTCATATGATTCCTGCCTGGCGAAGCCGCGAAAGCTCCGCGTCGTCGAGTCCGAGCCGTTCGCCGAAAATCGCCCGGTTATGCTCGCCCAGGCGAGGCGCCGGACGCGTGGGTTCGGGGCAATGCGATGACAGGCGAAGCGGCGCACCGGGGATTTTGATTTCGCCGAGCGCCGGGTCGCAGACGGTTTCGAAGTAGGCGCGCGCCTTCAGCTGCTCCCATTCGAGCACTTCGGCGACGCTCGGTATCGGCACGAGCGGAAGCGCGCGCTTTCGGCCCTCGCGATACAGGAACGCGCGGTCGTGCGCGAGGAAAAACGGCTCGACGATTGCGAGCAGCGCGTCGCTGTTGACCATCCGCAGATACGCGGTGCGAAACCGCTCGTCGCGGACCAGTTCCGGACGGCCCATCATTTCGCTCAGGCTTTCGAACTGCTTGTCGGTCACGCAATGAAGTCCCGCGTACCCGTCGCGGCATCGAAGCGTCACGATCAGGAACGGTCCTATCGTGTAGCGCTTTCCGGTGCGCTCGCGCGTGACGCCCGTGTACTGGAACGTGACCGTCTCGTAGATCATCGTGGCAACCGCGGCCTCGAGCAGCGAGACATCGACGTGCTGGCCGCATCCGAGCACGAAACGGCGCGCATAAAGCGCCTGCATCGCAGCCACCGCCGCGTAAAGCCCGCCGACGTATTGCGCCAGCGAGCCCGGCGGCGTGAGCGGCTCGCGCGTCGGCTCTCCGACCGGATAGGTCCATCCGCCGCGCGCGAACAGCACCAGGTCGTTCAGCGGCGCGTCGCGGTCGGGACCGTCCTGCCCGAAATTCGAGATGGAGACGAGCGAGAGTTTCGGGAACCGTTCCAGGAGTTCGGCGGGCGAAAGCGCGGTCAGCTTCGCAAGCGTTCCCGGCGCGAAGTTCTCAACCAGCAGGTCGGCGCCGTCGAGCATCGCGAGCAGCATCTCGCGGGCGCGCTCGCGACGAAGGTCGAGCGTGACGCCGAGTTTGTTGGTATTGAGGAACGCAAACAGTCCGCCGCGGTCATCGGATGCACCGCACGCGCCGTCGCGCGACGGGCCACGACACCTCGCGCCTTCGCCCCACGGCGGCTCGACCTTGATAACTTCGGCGCCCATCTCGGCCAGCATCCTGGTCGCGTAGGGACCGGCGATATGATGCGTCAGATCGACGACGCGGATGTCGCTGAGCGAGTTGTACCGCATGAAGAGACCTGCCCCGAGCCGAATCTGACTACCAATCGGCGCAGCCCGTCAAGTGCTCGCGGCAGCCGCATGCGATTTCCGATTCGCTTCGCGCTGCCTCATCCGTCAGCACACCTCCGCCGTCCTCATCATCCCGGCTTGCGCGCAAAAAGATCCCCCGCCGCAAAGAATTCACAAACTCTCGACGCTGGGGAGCGCTTCGAGGGTGGCGCCTCTCGGGCGGCGAAGTTCGAACTCGGGACAGTATCAGGTTGCCGAAGAAAGATCGTTTCTCACTGGATTAGCGTGTAGAGTAGCGGACGAGTGTAGGATGAGTACTCTCGTTAGGGCGGCCCGCCTGTTCGCCAGACCCCTGTTGCTTGCGATGCCGGCGCGGCATCGGAAAAGGTACGCCCGCAAACTGGCCGCATGGCTCAGCCGCCGTGCATCGGACCGACTTGAGCCGTACCCGGCAGACGGGGGTGTGATTCATTTGAATGTGGCCGAATCGCCCATGATGGCGATGCGAGCCATCGGACTTTACGAACTGGAAAAGCGCCGATTCTTAAGATCGATACTACGGCCGGGCGCGGTCTTCGTCGATGCTGGCGCCAACAAGGGTGACTTTTCGCTGCTTGCCGCGGCCGCAGTCGAGGACAAGGGCCGAGTGATCGCCGTCGAGCCCGAACCACGCAACGTCAGCGACCTGCGGCGAAACCTCGCGTTGAACCGATACTCGAATGTCGAGATTGTCGAGGCTGCGCTCTCGGATAGGGATTCCTCGGCGACACTCTATCTCGGCGACAAGAGCGGGTTTCATACACTCAAACCGGGGCAACCGGAACGCCGAGCCGGAGAGCTCCGGGTCAGGACGCGGCGGCTCGACTCAATCGCCGTGGAACTGGGCGTAAGACGAATCGACGCGGTCAAGATCGATGTCGAGGGGGGCGAAGTCGAACTGATTCGCGGCGCGCAGAGCGCGATTTCATCAAACCCGGCGATAGTGATGCTCATCGACCTCCATCCGCACCTCGGTGCCGACATCGACGCGCTGGAGGCGATACTGACGAGCTTTGGCTTTCGATTCTTCGCGATGCATTCCCCGCAGCGCCAACTCGAGCATCTGCCACGCCGTCCAAGCGACGTGATCGCGCGAAGAACCCCGGCCAAATGAACGGCAGTCGCGGGCGCGCTCGTGACGAAGATCGAGTGTGACGATCTGACTACTAAGAGTCTCGCCCGTCAAGGAGCGTTCATTCCCCTGCTACCGTGCGCGCCGTTTACGCCCTGCAGATCGCACCTTCCCACGCCGGAGCATCCTCCTCGCTTCGTTGCTCAGGGCTGAGGCTGTCCGAGTAAGCGCGGCTCGCCGCAGCCGCCTCGGGCTGGGGTGCCGGGCTAGAGCGCGTTGACGCCGCGTTCGCCGGTCCTTATCCGGACGACTTCTTCCATCGGCATCACGAAGATCTTCCCGTCTCCGATCCGCCCGGTGCGCGCCGCACGCTCTATGGTCTCGACCACCTGCGGCGTAAGCTCGTCCGACACGATTATCTCGAGCTTCACCTTGGGCAAAAAATCGACGACGTACTCGGCGCCGCGGTAAAGCTCCGTATGGCCTTTCTGCCGGCCGAAACCTTTGACCTCGCTGACCGTCAGTCCCTGCACTCCGATGCTCGAGAGAGCTTCCTTGACCTCGTCGAGCTTGAACGGTTTGATGATCGCTTCGACCTTCTTCATATGAGTTCCCGGCCTTTCAGCGCAGGCCTTTCGCTACCCAAAACCCGGCCGGCAGCCTCCCTGTCAATGGTATAGCGCCAATATCGCAGGCGCTTAATAGAGCCAATCTCCACTCCCGACGGACGCCAATCCACCGATGCCAACCCTGTCCGGCCATCCAGAGCCCAAGACCGGCCGCGCCGCGGTTGTGTCAGCCTTCGGCTTCAGGATATCCCTTCGGCAATGAAAGTACGCAAGGATAATGCCCGTCCCACCCCGTAAAATCGGCCCAAAACCCCATTTTGCCTGCCTATTTGGCAGACGGTCGATTAACGCGCGGGCATCATGCCGCCCTGTTTCCCTTGCGCGACTGGAAGCGAGATTCCTCGCCGGCGATAAGCCGCCGGATATTCTCATGATGACGGAACAGGACCAACGCGCTCATCGCTATCGCAAGCATCAGGTACGGACGCGGGCCGGTCAACGCGGCAACCGCAGGCACCAGCACGATAGCGGCGCTTATCGAGGCGAGCGACATTATCCGGGTCGTCGCGAACACGACGACGAAAGCGGTAAGCGCTAGCACCAACGGCAGCGGCGCCAGCACCGCCCATATCCCGAGCGACGCCGAAACGCCCTTTCCGCCGCGAAACCGCAGGAATACCGAGCATATCGCGCCCAAAAAGGCCGCAAACCCAGCCCATGCGATAACAACCGGCCCGAAACCCGCCGCGCGCGCGAACGCAACCGGGCCCGCGCCCTTCACAAGATCGCCGACAAAGGTCGCGGCCGCCGCGCCTCTGCCGGCGGCCCGCGCCACGTTGGTCATCCCGATATTCCCCGAGCCGACCGCGCGCGGATCGAAGCCCCCGAGCCGGCCCACGATTACGCCGAACGGTATCGAACCGACCAGGTATGACGCGACGATCAATATGAGGGCGTGAAGTGTCATGCGAGCAGGCCTTCGTGGGGGAGAAGAATGGTCGGGGTGAGAGGATTTGAACCTCCGACTCCTGCGTCCCGAACGCAGTGCTCTGGCCAGGCTGAGCTACACCCCGGACTCAATTGCGCCCATGCGGGAGCGAAACGAGCCAATTTTATAGCATCTGCGATGCGCCCGTGCGAGTAGCGCCCATGCCGCAGACGCGTTCCGACTTGCGCCGACAAGCCGAGCCCCCTAGCCGCGCGCGACCTTCTCGCGCATCCCGGCGATTATCTTCGCGTAATCGCCATACCCGAAGATTCCGGAACCCGAGACGAACACGTTCGCGCCGGCGGCCTTGACGTCCGCGATGTTGTCGAGCTTGATCCCGCCGTCGATTTCGAGATCGATTGCAAGACCACGCCGCTCCAGATCGCGCCGGATCGCACGCAGCTTGTCGAGCGCGCCCGGGATGAACTCCTGCCCGCCGAATCCCGGATGCACGCTCATCACGAGGATCATGTCCAGATGCTCCGCGGCGGCCAGCACGCGCTCTATCCCGGTCTCGGGATTGATCGCGACCGACGCGCGCGCGCCGAGCTTGCGCATCTGCGCTGCTATCGCGGGGATATCGGCGCACACTTCCTCGTGGACCGATATCGAGTTGGCGCCCGCCTTGACGAACGGCTCGAGGTACTTTCCCGGCTCGGTGATCATCAGATGAGCGTCGAGCGGGAGATCAGTCACCTTGCGGACCGATTTCAGCACCGGAACGCCGATCGAGATGTTCGGCACGAAATGCCCGTCCATCACGTCGAAATGGATAAGATCGGCGCCCGCGCGCTCGACCGCGCGCACTTCGTCGCCGAGCCGTGCGAAATCGGCCGAAAGGATCGAGGGTGCGATTTTGTCGCGAAGCGCCACCGTGACAACGAGATTAGCGTCTCGTCGGCGGGTGAGCCAAGACGCCGCGATCCCCGTCATCGAGGGCTTTTGCGGCGGATAATCCGCGCGGCGAAAAACCCGTCGAAGCCGCCCCGGTCCGGCCGAAGCAGGATCGTGCCCGAAGGGCCAATCAGGTCGGCGATTTCGGCGCTCCACGGCGGCTTGGGATCGATCATGAACTCGCGATTGCAATCGAGAAATCCTGCCACCACTGCGCTTCCCTCCTCGGGCGCGAGACTGCATACCGCGTACACGATCGCGCCGCCTTTCCGCACGAGCGTCGCCGCATTGGACAGCATCGCGGACTGAATCTCGCCCATCCGGGCCGGATCGCCCGGGCCAAGGCGCCATCGGATCTCCGGATGCTCGCGCAACGTGCCGAGCCCGGTGCACGGCGCGTCGAGCAGGACGAAATCGAAGGCCTCGCTGCGAAACGGTATCGCTGAGGAGGTGTCGGCCTGAACGAACATCGCGTTTAGATCCCCGAGCCGCCGCGCGACCGACGCCGCGGCCCGAAGCCCCGCGAGATTGATGTCGAATCCGATCACCCTGCCCTCGGCGCCAGCGAGCTCCGCGAGATGGGTCGTCTTGCCGCCCGGAGCGGCGGCGCAATCGATAACCGTCGCGCCGGGCGTCGGCGCAAGGATGCGCGCGACAATCTGCGAGGCTTCGGATTGCACGTGAAAAAGGCCTTCGCGAAAGCTTTCGCAATCGAAGCGCGGCGCGCCCTTCAGGATAACCGTTTCGGGAAACCGGCCCGCCGCGGCGACTTCCATCCCGTCGCGGGCGATTCGCGCGAGAATCTCGTCGCGCCCGGCGCGCCGCAGGTTGAGCCGTATCGCAGTCGGCGCGGCCTCGTTGTTCGCCGCCATCAGGCTCTCCGCGCCCTCGACGCCGAACCATTCGACGATCCGCTCGACGAGCCATCGCGGATGCGACCATCGGACGGCGAGATAGCCGATCTCACCGCGCGAGCGCGACGGAAGATCGATTGCGCCGCGAGTTGCCGCTCTCAGCACCGCGTTTACGAATCCGTGGGCGCCGCGCGCCGCGCGATTCTCATGCGCGAGGGTGACGGCGGTATCGACGGCGGCGTGCTTCGGTATCCGGTCGAGGAATCGGAGCTGAAAAAGCCCGAGACGGAGAATTTCGAGAACGACCGGATCGATCTCGGCGAGCGGACGGCGCGCGAGGCGCTCTATTTCGTAATCGAGCCGTCCGCGCCATGCGAGCGTCCCGAGCACGAGCCTCGTGAGCAGCCGGCGATCGGCTTCGGCAAAGGCAGGCAATCGGCTGCCGAGCAGGACGTCGGCGTACGAGCCGCGATTCTCGACCCGTACGAGGATTTCCAGAGCGGCGCGCCTTACCGCGAGTCCCGCGTCGTCGCCCTCGCCTTGGGCACGTCCCTTGGACGACGGGCGGCGCGCGATTTTGCGGCCGTCACTCACCGAGCTTCATGCCCGGTGCGAGGCGGCGTCCGCGCGCGAAATCGGAGGCGTCCATCCGCTTGCGGCCCGGCGCCTGGACTTCGAGCAGTTCGAGAATCCCTGCGCCGCATTGCACAACCACCGTCGGCGTCACGGCGAGGAAGATGCCTGGGTCGGCTTCCTTCGCGTTGGTATCGACGATTCGCACGCGGTGGATGAGCAGTTCGGATCCATCAAGCGTGGTGCGCGCGACCGGCCACGGATCGTACGCGCGCGTCATCCGCTCGATTTCGACGGCGCTCTTTCGCCAATCGATTATCGCGTCGCTCTTCTCGACCGGCTTGGTGTAAGTGACAAGGCTCTCGTCCTGCGGAGTTTCGGAAAGCTCGCCCGCGCGAAGCTTCCCGAGCGTTTCGAGCAGCGCGTCGGCGCCAAGCTCGGCGAGCTTCGCCTTGAGCGTCGCCTGCGTATCGTCGGGTTCGATCTCGATTGCGCGCCAGTGGAGGCTCGGACCGGCGTCCATATCCTCCGTCACGCGCATGATCGTCACACCCGTGTCGAAATCGCCCGCGAGGATCGCGCCCTCGACCGGAGCGGCGCCGCGATGGCGCGGCAGGAGCGAAGCGTGCACGTTGAGCGGCATGATTTTCGGCACGGCGAGAACGGCGGGCGGCAGAATTCGCCCGTAAGCGGCGACCACCAGCAAATCGGGTTCGAATGCCTTTAGCTGATCGAGGAATTCCGCGGTCTTTATCCGCGCGGGCTTGAGGGTAGGAATCGAATTGCGTTCGGCTACGAGCGCGACCGGCGACGGTTTGGGAAGAAGCCCGCGGCCGGCGGGCTTGTCGCGGCCCGTTACCACGCCAACGACAGTAAAATCCGCGCCAGAAGCCGCGATCAGGCGCTCCAGGATTAGGGCCGCCAGTTCCGGCGTGCCCATGAAGACGATTCGAAGCGGCTTGTCGATGGCCGTCTAATCTAGATGAGGACCGAGGGAGATTTCGCTTTTTCGAACTCCCCGTCCCGGATCATTTTCTTGAGCTTGCGCCGATAAAGCTCGCGCTTGATTCGGCTTATCCGGTCGATGAACAGCTTGCCTTCGAGATGGTCGATCTCGTGCTGGAGGGCGACCGCGAGCAGGTCGTCCGCCTCGATTTCGATCTCCTCCTGATCGGGCGTCCACGCGCGCACCAGCACTTCGGCCGCGCGCTTTACGTCGGCGGTGAAATCGACGACCGAGAGGCATCCCTCTTCCCATACGATCGAGCCGTGCGTCTCGACGATCTCCGGGTTGATAAGCTTGAGCAGGTTCTTGCCCGGATTCTCCTGGTCAACGTCGATCACGATAATCCGGCGCGATTCGCCGACCTGCGGCGCGGCAAGACCCACCCCCGGCGCGGCATACATCGTCTGCGCCATCGAGTCGATAAACCCGGCCAGCTTGCCGTCGATATTCTCAACCGCCCGCGTCGGTTCCTTGAGAGCCGGATCGGGAAACTTTCTTATCTTTAGGAGCGCCATCTGCTACATGAAAATTTATCAAAGCATCCCCACTGCATAAAGCCGGGTTGGGCCGTACCGCGCGCTTCAGCAAGGGCCGTCGCAACCTGCATTTACGCCGCAATCCCGTGCTGTGCCAGGAACGATTCGGCTGCCCGGATGCAGTCCTCGGGGCGCTCGATCTGCAAAAAATGCGTCGCGTCCCGAATAGCCTCATACGCGATCGGAAATTCGCGCGCGAGCGCCTGCCCGATCAGCGCCGGCGCACCTACGTCTTCAAGATCCGGATCGCCGCAGACCAGCTTTACCGGGACCTTGAGCCGTCCAACCGCGTACCACAACTCCTGATCGCGGGTCTCGGCGAAAATCTGAGCCTCGAACTCGCGTGGACACTTGAGCACCCATTTTCCGGTCGAATCCTCGGACCGGAGCGTCGCATAGGCCATCAGCTCATACGCCTCGGGACGCCATCGCTTGAACGCGGGAATCGACGCGAGCTGGGATGCGAAATCGTGCGGACGCGCATAACGTTCGGTGCGGCGGCGCGCGCGCGAGGCGAGCGAATCCTTGTTGGTGAGCTGATCGACGCGCAGCGGATGACCCTCGCGCGGATAAATCGGCGGCTCGAACAGCACCAGCGCCCGCCATCGCTCGGGATGCGCCTCGGCATGGCGGATCGCGGCAAGCGCGGAGAGCGAATGAAACACGCCCGCCATTGGACGCGCGCCGAGTTCCCGATCGATCGCCACGCAGATGCTTTCGAGGTCGCGCGTAAACTGCACCAGATGATGATGCGCGGCATCGCCGTGAAGCGGATTCTCGCCGTGGTTGCGTATGTCGAACAGGATCACTTCGTAGCGGTCGCGAAGCGGCCCCCAGAACGGCAGGTACGCGTCAATCGCAAGGCCGTTGCCATGGCTCAGGACCAGGCGCGGGCCAGTGGGGTTTCCATGCTGTCTCACGCGGATTATCGCGCCGTCATCCATCACGGCGTCGAACACCCGCGCGGGCGTCGGTAGTGAGACTTCTTCCAGGTGCTTCATCGCGCAACGTGAGCATTAGAATTTATGGCTCGGCGCCGCCACGCAAGTGCCGCGCGTCGGAAAAAGGCTCGCGCCGACAGACCGCTCAAAGCATCCGGACCGGGTCGATATCGATCATGAGATGGACGCGCCGAGCCTCGGCGCGGGCACTTAGCGCCTGGCGCAGCGCGGCGAGTGCGTTTCGCATCGCGGCGAGGCTCTCCGACTTCACCATCACCTGCCATCGATAGCGTTTCTTGATCCGCTCGATCGGCGCGGGCGCGGGCCCGAGCACGCGAAGCGTATCCGGCTGCGCTCCGCCGTCGCGTGCGAGTATCGCCGCGGCCTCGGAGGCGATCCGCTCGACCGCGCGCGGCTCCTCGCCCTCGATTCGGACCATCCCGAGCCGCGCAAACGGCGGATAGAAAAGCTCGCGGCGCAGTTCCAGCTCGCGCCGGATGAAACGCGCGTAATCCTGCTCGCGCGCGGCGCGGATACTGTAATGATGCGGCGCCCAGGTCTGGATTATGACGCGGCCGGGCCGCTCGCCGCGTCCGGCGCGTCCGGCGACCTGGGT
>JAKAVX010000063.1 GCA_021827465.1 Deltaproteobacteria bacterium
GAATCGGCGTGCTCGAAGAAATACAGCGCGAGGGACTCCCGCTCACGACCATCATCATCTCCGGCGAGGGAGATATCCCCGACGCCGTCAAGTGCATCAAGCTTGGCGCTTACGATTACCTGCGCAAGCCGGTCGATCCGATCAGGCTGCGCCAGATGCTGAGCAACCTGACCGCGCATCTGAACGTCAACGAGGAAAACCAGCGTCTCAGGCTCAGGCTGATGGGGACCGGCGAACTGGGCTCGATGATTGGAGGGTCGCTTGCGACTCGGCGCGTGATGGCGCTGGTCGAGCAGGCCGCGCCCAGTTCCGCTCCCGTGATTATTCGCGGCGCCAGCGGAACCGGCAAAGAGATCGTGGCGCGCACGCTGCACGAAATCTCACCGAGGCGCAACGGGCCGTATGTGGCGATCAACTGCGCCGCGTTGCCGGAGACCCTGATGGAGAGCGAGTTGTTCGGCCACGAGCGCGGCGCTTTCACCGGCGCGGAGCATCGGCGCGCCGGATGCTTTGAGCTAGCCAACGGCGGCACGCTTCTGCTCGACGAGATCACCGAAATGAAGCCCGAATTGCAGGCGAAGCTGCTGCGGGTGATCGAAGAGCGAAAACTGCGGCGTCTTGGCGGGACGACCGACGTCCCCGTTGACGTCCGCGTGCTTGCCGCAACGAATCGCCTGATACCCGACGCGCTTCGCGAAGGACGGCTGCGCGACGATCTCTATTATCGCCTTGCGGTTTTCACTATCGAACTCTCGCCGCTCTCGGAGCGGGCCGAGGACATACCGCCGCTGGTCGATTTGTTCATCCACCAGTTTGCGAGCGCCAATGGCAAAACGATCGTCGGCGCGGACGACGCCTGCCTGGAGGCGCTCAAGGCGCGCTCGTGGCCGGGCAACGTCCGCGAGCTGCGCAACGTGATAGAGCGCTCGGTTATCGTCAGCCGCGGACTGTTGCTCACGCCCGCGGACCTTCCGCCCGAGCCTGCTCGCAACGGCGGGCCCAAAGAGAAGGCACCCGGCGTCTCTCCGGCGCTTCCCGTCGGAACGCCGCTCAAGGAAGTGGAGCGCGAACTGATTCTGAAGACGCTGGAGAGGGTCGGCGGCAATCGGCTCAAGGCGGCGCAGATTCTCGGAATCAGTCCGAGAACCCTTTACAACAAATTGGAACGCTACTCGGGCGCCGACGAACCGGAGAAAGGGTAATTCCGCGGCCGGAGTCGTTCAGGACGTGGCATGGGCCTGCGCGCGAAACTGGCAACCATCTTCATCCCGCTCCTGGTCGCGGCGGTGGTGGCAGTCAGCGCCGCCGAGGTTGACCATTCGGCGGACGTGATGGTTGATACGCTGCACGACTTCGGTTCGATCTTCATAAGCCAGACTTTCGAGCAAATCCGCACCGCACTCGCCCACGCGAAGGGCGATCCGACCCAGACGCTGCGCAACGACGCGGGCCTGACCGCGCTGCTCGCTTCCTCGCAAGCCTTCGGCAAGGGTGTCGTCTATGCGCGCATTGAAACGTTGGATGGCGGCTTCATAGCGGGAGTTCCAGCCGACGGCGAGCAGGTTGCGCGGCTTCATCCGGAACCTTTTTCTGCTCTGAAGGCTGCGGTGGAGCGGCGACGGTGGCCGCCTGCGCGGATCGCGCCACTCTGGGGCGACCACGTTTACGAGATTCGAAGCCCGGTCGAGCTCAACGGTCATCCCTTTGCCGTCATCAGGGTTGGACTGTCGACGGCGCTGGTGTCGGCGGATATTGCCCGCACAATCATCAACATCGCCCTTATCGGTGCGGTGGTGATCGCGATGAGCCTTCTGGGCGCGGTGCTTTCCGGCGCTCTCCTGCTTCGCCCGGTCGCCGCGATTACTGCCGGTGTCGAACGTCTGGCTTCGGGTGCGGACACCGGGAACGTCCACGTCGGCGGGCGCGACGAGCTTGGCGCGCTGGCCGAGAAATTCAACGCGCTCGCCCAGAAGGTTCGGGCCGACCGCACCCAATGGGAAGACGAACGCGGCCAGTTCATGGACGTCTTCCGCTCGATCGCCGACGCCGTGATCCTGCTCGACGCGGACGGCCTGGTCCGATTCATGAACGAGGAAGCGCCCGGCCGGCTCGGCTTGCCCGCCGGCGGAATGACAGACGGCAAGCCGCTCGCAAGCTTTCTGGGACGCGACCATCCCCTGGTACGGCTGGCCAAGAACAGTGTGGCTTCGGGCGTCGAAATGCGCGATGTGGCGGTGGAAATAGGCGCCGGCGACAAATCCACCCGCCTGCTCGCTTCGGCGTTTCCGCTCGGGCGCAGGAACGGCTCGCCGGTGCTGGTGATAGTCCGCGACCTCAAGCAGGTCCGCGAACTGGAGAACGTGGTCGAGGATTCGGGGCGGCTGGCGCGGCTCGGCAGCCTTATCTCGGGCGTCGCGCATCAGATACGAACTCCGCTCAACGCGATGACGCTCGAACTCGAGTTGCTGAACCAGGACGTTCGCGAGTCGCGGCCGATCGAGGATCGGGTCCACATGGTTAGGGACGAGATGCGCCGACTCGGGCAGGCGATAGACGCCCTGATGCGTTTCATGCGGCCCGAGAGCCTACGGCTCGAGGAATTGGACCTGAACGCGATGCTGACCGAACTTGCGGGCGAAGCGAACGATTCCGGAATAAAGATCGTCTACCGGCTCGATCCGCTACGTCCCGTCATCAAGGCCGACCGGGTGGTGCTGATGGAGGCATGCCGCAATGTCATTCAGAATGCGATCGAGGCGATGCCAAAGGGCGGGAAGCTGATTTTCACCAGCCAGGCTGAGGGTGACGAGTTCGCAACGTTCTCGATATCCGACAGCGGACAGGGAATACGTCCGGAAATCCTGGAGAACATTTTCCAGCTCTACTTTACGACCAAGGAAGAGGGCACGGGCATCGGACTGCCCCTTGCCCTGCGCGCGGTGGATCTCCACGGCGGCACGATGAAGGTCGATTCGCGGATCGGCAAGGGAACCACCGTAACAATCCGATTACCCGCCGCGGGTGCGACAAAGTCTTATCGCAGTTCGAGTTCCGCAAGCAGAGGTCAGTTCAACTCGTGACGAGGAAGAGTGCATGAAGGCCCGCGTGTTTTTTTTACGGGCCGGAATCGCCCTTGGCCTCTTGAGCCTCGGGGGATGCGTCAACACGCCCGAGGGATGGCGAATTCTTTCGCCGATGCGGCCGCTGCCGCACGCGACGGTCCAGCGATGGCGTACGCCGGAACGAGAGAACGAGGAGATTCAGCCAACGCCGCATTACGCGGAACGATACGTCACGCCGCCGAAGACGCAAGCCAGAGAGACCGCGCCTTCAACCGCTGCCGCGCCGCACGCCGCAACATCATCGGCCGAGACGGCGCCACGGACGCCATCGCCTCCGGCACCCGCCCAGGCGCGTCCCGTGCCCACGGTGACGCTGGCCGACGCCAACGTCTCACGCGAGCAGGTTCTCGAGATGCTGACTCAGGCGAATGGCAAGCTTTCCGGGATCGATCGCGGGAAACTCGACGGAAACAATGCCGCCACCTACGACCAGGCGGCGACATTTCTGCAGCAGGCGCGCAAGGCCGCAGACGCGCGGGACTACGTTGCGGCGTCTGGGCTCGCGCACAAAGCCTCGATCCTCGCCGACAAGCTGGTTCCGAGTCATTAGTGCAGGGATATAGACTCAGACAAGATGACGCGTCGTCCTCCCGGCGCATCCGGGGACACGTCCGCTGCGTCGGTGACAGGGACGACGGGGTAGTTCCGAGCACTTGCTGAGGACCTGCTCAAGGCTGTCCTTTAAGAACCTGGCGCGCCTGAGTCATCGAAGCGGGGATGTCCGGCTGCAATAGAACCAACGAGTGCTTTACCACGACGCCGCAGACCGGTAAGCGCTCGCCGCCAAGAGATACGCGCCCGGCTTCCCGTCAGCAGGATTTTCAGATCTGCGACGCTTGTCCTGCAGGTGATGCCCAGCCGCGGATACACTTTCCGGCGCGTATAGGCCGGCGCGAAATCGGAAGTCATTATACGCGTGTATCCTGCTTGCGATGCGGCGTCGAGCACGCGCTGGTCATAACGGCCGAATGGCAACGCTATATCCACAACCGGGTCTCCGAGCAGTTCCGACAGCAGCTGCCTCGACAGGACCAGTTCCCGGTGTAGCTCGTCGTCGCTCCTGCCGACGAGGGGCGTATGGGTGAATCCGTGTGAACCGATTCTGAAGCCATCTGAAGCAAGTGTGCTGATGTCGTTCTCGTTGAGATAACCGCGCCGTCCAATATTCGACCACGTCACATAAAAGATCGCGCGCATCCCGCGGGTTTTGAGAACCTGGGCGGCGATCCTGTCACTGCATAGGCCATCGTCGAGGGTAATTAGAACGTACCTCCCAGGCTTGCGCTCCTGGGAATCAAGGTCATCAGGGAGAATGGTATGCCAGCAGCCGCGCTTGAGAAACTCCATGTGTGCGCACAGAGACTCTTCTGTGACTGTGTGTTCGCGACTCCATTGCTCCGGGACACGGCTCTCACCTGTCGGGAGGATCGAGTGATAGCCAAGAATAGCAACGCGCATATCACGCTCCTTTAGGCCGTGCCTGTCGCTGAGCCGGCTGCCCTGCTAGTAAGAGATACTCCTCCATTACCGGCGTCGTGATTCGTGGCATCGCAGTTCACTTGAACAATGTCGCAGTTCATCGGATCCTTCGCGCGAAGAATGAATCCACGGCCGTTACCATCCGAGGATTCGGTGCACGGACGAAACCCGAGCGCATTGATCACCGCTTGTGCTGGTGCGTTTCGATCCGTCGTTCGAAAATTAATCCAGAGCGACGGCGAGTGATAAAGGTTATGATGCGAAAGCAGATGACCGAAGAAGGCCTGTTCTATTTGTTTGCCCTGCACCCGGCATGACAGCATCAAATCCATGACTTCCAGCCTTTGCGCGCTCTGCCGAACGATCGCAAATCCCACTGTCCCATACGATCCGTATCGGTCGGAGCACCTGAGCACGTACCTTTCCAAGGTCGGCTCCGCGATAATGCCGTCAAGCTCGGCGCGAGAATACTTACGCCCGGAAAAGTTGAGCTGATTCGTGCGCTGCACCAGTTCTGCCACGCGCTCGTGATCGTCCGGTGCATAGCCGGCGATGTCGAGTACAATGTTACAAGACGCGAGGAACGCCCGGTAATCACCGGCGAAAGACTCCTCGTCTCTTTCGCGCAAGGCCCGTTCTCGATAGAACCGCCGCCGTTGCCGCGACTCCTCCGTGACGCTTCCCTGGAATCTCGGGTCCGACGTCAGATTGTCGGCCCTCTCCACAGGAATACAGAGTGTCTCCGGTAAAGCGGTGGACACTTCACCGATTTCGAACGGGTTGTCGTCGATAAAAGCGAACGTATCGAGTCCGATATTGAGCCGTTTCGCGATCTCGCGAATCATATGGCTCTTGGGTCGCCAGTCGATCTGAGGATAAACGAAATAATCACTGACTTCCTGGTTGACGAGCTTGTCCCATGCGGGCTGAAAGTCGTTCTTGCTGGCGATGCTGATAAGGATTCCACGCTGATCCAGATACTCGAGCAGTCGACGTACTCCGGGTCGCAGCTTCACATCGTCACCTTCGGCAAGAGTCCCGTGCCACAAGGTATTGTCCAGGTCGAAGACCACGCACTTTACTTGCTTGGCCTCGCTGGCAGACGGTTTACGCTGGAAGGTAACGAAGTCGGCAGTGAGGAATACGAGCTTTGCATTATTGTCCGCCTCCGGAAACATCGTGATCCTGAACGGCATACCGCGATCCAGAAACGATGCGAACGTGGGCGCGTCGAACTGATGGCGTGAATAACCGGGCGGCAGAGGCAACGTCCTGATTACCGGCGCGGTCTGCGCAATCGAAGCGCCATCGCCCGGCATATCGTTCTGCGAGGCGCTGAAGACCAACTGCAGTTTCGCTTCATCCGTCCCGGGATTGTAAATTTCGAGCAGGAACGCATCAGGACGCGTGCGATGTCGGCCGCATCGATTCACCCAAAGCGCGAGTTTCTGCACCGCTGTGTAGGTCGCCGCCGCGCAGTTCCAGTTTTCGGTCAGCCGGTAAAGCTTCGGTCCCACCGCATTGCCGAGCGGGGCAAGCACTCTGATGAGCCGCTCCAGCAACAGGATCGAGCGTTTGGGATAAATCGCGGTATTCGCCAGGGCTTCGAGCTTCGCCCAGTGTTTGAACGATATTTCGACTCCGTAGCCACGCAAAGATCGGAAGGTGCGATTCCTATAAGCGCCGAACAGAAATCGTCGACAACGCAGGTCCGAGCGCGCTTGGTACAGATCGCAGCTTGAGTAGCAGGCCGGCGCGGCGCACTCGACGCAGTGTTCACCCCACAAAAGCAGAGACATTCCGTTTACATTAGACTCGGGGTGGTATTGGCTGAGGGGTATGCTTGCGGCGTCGTGAAGACCCTCATCGTATTTGTCGAGTTCAAACATCGTGCGATTCTCCGTAGCGCCCTTCTCTAGCCTTCGCTTACCAACCGGTTATGTGAATGTTCGGTGTAAGCCAGCGCTTATGGGCTATGTTGCCCTTGATGTTGGCGATGTACTTGACCGCCGCGGGATCGTACCATCCACCCGAGTAGTGCATCCCGATACACCCCCACAAGAGCGTGTCGAGGTTGGCCTGGCTGGGGCTGCTTGCATACGCTGCCACGTCCTCAGCGTAAGTGTTATGCCCCGGTTGGGCGAGACGCCTCGCGAAATAGGGCGCCCAGTCGCCGTTGATGCACGATCGCGTGTCGGCAAAGCGGTATTCCGCCGCGAACGAGGTCGAGTTTGTGATCATCGGCCACGTTTTCCACTCGTAGTAGACTTTCGTCTGCCATGCCGACCATGAGGTATAGCAACAGTAGGGGCATGTGACTTTGTGTCCATCGGTGAGCAGAATCGTCGTGTTCCAGAGCGCCGTGAAACCGTCCATGACGCATTGCGCCTGCGTGGTTCGCTTGTCGCCGGTCGCCCATTGCCGCCAGAAACTCTCCGCCCACGCCTGACCGCGGACCACGTTCTCGTCGATTCCGTACTTGCACGCGGCCCATCGCATTATCATGTCGGTTGAACCGGTGTAGTTGCCCTTAATGCGGGCGTACTGCGCGTGGCTCGTCAGTGTCTCCAGCGTGTAACCTTCGGCTCTGAACGCGGCGAGTTCCGAGGGGGTTACGACAGTTCGATTAAAAGGCGTGTTCCCGGGAATGCTTTCGGGAGCGAAAGGAATCTCGGCTGCGCATTGCCGTCCGCTCGGCAGCGTCGAGTGCGGGGGCAGAGTCGTGAAGTACTTGGCCCTCTGCGGCGCCACGGTCAGCACATGCGCCCCGGTTGGAGAGTCTGACGCCAACGCGGGTCGGACAAGCGCCGCAGTCACAATCAGCGGCAGCGCCAGGGCGGCAGCGCCCGCGAAGATTCGGCGCGGATCACGCGTGGACAGAGCGCCTGCCACGGTGTCAGGCGTAGCTTGAAGCGTGGCGATGCGTTGCCGCTCCGCGATCATCCAAAGGAGATAGAATATGATTGCGTCCATACCGTGAACGTCCCCTATGCCGGTCTCCGCGAACGCGCGGCAGAACGAAGGCAGTATCAGGAAGAAGAACAGAGGCTTCAGGTTCCAAGGGTCCTCGGGTCTTCTGAGGAGCGCTATCCAGGGTCGGAGGATGATGTAAAGCCAGAATAAGAGGGCCGGCACTCCGAGCCCCACCGCGATCGATAAATAACCCTCATGAGTCGACGTGCGCGGCCCTTGGGACCAGAAACTGTCCCAGCTTGGAAAACGCGGGTCCTTGAAAATAGCGCCTTCGACGTCGTATCCGTATCCGGTAAGAGGCCGCTCCAGTATTTTCCGGATTTCGAACTTCCACGCGAGGGTCCGCCCCGTCAGTGTACTGACATTGCGGCTGACCCCCAGCTTTGCCGTGGTTCCTAAAGCGCCATAGGTCAATACACCGGCGAGAGCGACTACTGCGCAGATGAGCATTCCGCGCGCCCGGTGCTTCCAGAGCAAATACGCGCCACTTCCAATAGCCAGCGCGACCGCGGGTGAACGCGAGTCAGCCATCAAACCGAAAGTGGATGCCGCCAGAATAATAACTCCGAGTACGATACGTTGCCGTCGCGTCGCGTTTCCCCAGATGCTCAACGCAACTCCGATGCTTAGAAACACGAGGCTGCCTATCTCGTTGGGGCTGTAAAACACTCCCTCGAATCGGTCGATGCCCGAAGTATCGCGAATCCATGTGTACATGCCGGTCACGCCATGGACCGCTCCCCACCCACTCGTCCACGTGCTGCCTCCTTCGATGAAAACCCTTCGAGGCAGTGCGACTGCGGCAAATGCCGTCAGGCAGAGAAGGAAACCGCATCCAAGGAGAAAGCTCCACAAAACGGCGTTTCTGTCCGCCGTCGAAGTGGTCGAAAGCGCGACCAGCGTGAGCGCTGCGAACACGAGCACTGCAGGGACGAGACGGGCGGCCGAGATCAGTGGATCGAGGGAATAAATGACTGATACTGCCGCCCATCCAAAGTAGACGAGGAATATCGCGAAATATCGCTCCCTGAGTACCCCTCTATGATATGCAGCGGAGCTGGCGGGCAGGCCGAATGCAACAAGCAGTGGATAATGCAGCAACCATCGCTTATCGGGGTCAATCGGGATCACATTCACATAAGGTAAAGTCTCCACCAGCACCAGGGCTGGTACCAGCCAGAGCGGCTTAAGCGTGGCATATCTGGCCGTCCAAATAAGCAGGGCGCCGCCGAGTAGTCCGACAATCGCAAATGTAAGATAGAGGGAATGGGTATTCAGGGTTAAAACCGCCAACAGTCCGAGAGCGACCGCTGATGCGACAACGGCCGCGGGCTGCAAAACGCCCGGGGGTAGAGATTCCGCGTCACCCAGAAGATGGCGAGCGTCGGAGTCTCTACCCCGCGAATCGAAGATCTTCGCTTCCGCGCGCGGATGCAGATCGTCGGAAAATGGATTCGTCCTATCCATCGGAATTTCCGGGCGTCAAGCCGTTTGTCTGCGTGGTGCGCTCGCCGAGTTCGGCCGCGCGCACTTCATTCGACCGCAGGATCGCCCGCAGCAGGGGCGAATCGGTGAGGCTGAGTAACAGGTTGATATTCGGGATTACGCAGTGGCCGCCGATGAACCCGGGGAAGTAGCGAACGCGCGGCAGGAAGTCGATTTCGTCGAAGAAACTCGTGATCTCGAAATAGTCTCCATCGACGCGTTCCGCGTAACGATTCAGCTCCTGGGCAAAGGCGATCAATGTGCCGAAGTAGGTTGTCTCGGCGAGCTTGGCGAGCTCAAGGGTCTCGGGCCGGCTGACGCGGGCGGTTTTCATCCCGGC
>JAKAVX010000064.1 GCA_021827465.1 Deltaproteobacteria bacterium
CTTCCGAGGAAGCCTTGCCCGCGCGATTGTTGGACCCTTCGCCGCGCTAGACCCGCTGCCGGCAAAGTCGCTCTCTTCCGCATGACTCAGTTACGAATAGGACTGGTTGCGCCGTACGTAAGCCATAGCGCGTTCGGCGTGGGCGCGTCGGTGGCGGCATTGTCGGAAGCGCTTTGCAACGCGGGGCACGATGTCACCCTGATAAGCGGCGAAGATCCCGGCAGCAGCGGGATCCCCGAGCCGAGGGGCAACGGGGGTGGCCGACTTTCGGTGCGGCTGTTCGAGAGGCGCTACGCGTGGAACCGCCGGCTCCATCGCGCACCCGAGATGCGCAAGTGGCTGAACGCGGCGGTGCGCGACTTCGACGTAATCGACCTGCACGGAATCTGGTCGATGATCGCCGCCGAGGCGGGAACGATATGCGAGCGCGCCGGCGTGCCCTGCGTAATCACTCCGCACGGGATGATGGCAAGCTGGAACTGGGCGAAGGGGCCGCTGAAGAAACGGATCTTCTTCAACCTGCTAATGGGAAAGGTATGGCGCTCCGCCGCCGCCATCCGCTTTCTCTCTCACGGCGAGGCGGCCAATTCGGTGGTCGATGCCAACGGTAAAGGAGTCGTGATTCCGAACTTCGTTCCCCCGCCTCCCGCCTCCCTCGGCAGTCAGAAGACCCAGAGCTTTCGCAGCCGAATGGATATCCGGCCCGGCGCGCCCGTGGTTCTCTTTCTCGGACGCGTTTCTCCAGAGAAGGGAGTAATGGAGATCGTGGATGCGTTCGGCCCGGTCTGCGAGCGATTGCGCGACGCCGTATTGCTGATTGTCGGACCGCTCGAGGGCGAGTACGCGGCCGCGGTCAAAGAGAGGGTTGCGTCCCTGCCGTGGAGGGACAACGTCCGCCTCACCGGCGCGCTGTTTGGCGAAGAGAAACACGCGGCCTTCGCCGCATCGACGTTGTTCACGATGCTCACGAAGAGCGAGGGTCTTCCGCTTTCCGTGCTCGAGGCGCTCGGTCACGGACTTCCCACCCTGCTCGCCGAGGATTCGAATCTCCCGGAGGTGGGCGATTACCAGGCGGGCGTACTGATCAAGCCGGACCGTGACGATGTGGCGGCGACGCTGCTGGGGCTTCTGGCGGATGGGGAACGGCTTCGGGTTATGAGCGCGAACGCCCGCAGATTGTTCGAAGAGCGCTTCACCTCGGGTGCGGTGATCCCGCGGATAGTATCGTTGTACGGGACAGTGGCGCGTGGGAGGCGCCCGGCTGCGGAGGATGTCCGTCGCGTGGGAAATGGAAAGGGGATTGTATGAGTCTTGTCCTCGGCATTAACGCTTATCACGGAGATTCCGCGGCCTGCCTCCTGAAGGACGGAAGGATCGCCGCGGCCGCCGAGGAGGAGCGTTTCCGCCGCATCAAGCACTGGGCCGGTTTCCCAAGCGAGGCGATTAAGTACTGCCTCGGCGCGGCGGGCGTCGGGCTTGGCGATCTGGATTGCGTGGCGATCAACCGTGATCCGAGAGCCAATTTCCTGAGAAAGCTCCGACACATGCTCTCCAAGCGTCCGGATTTGCCGGTGCTTCTCGACCGCGTAAGGAACCAGCGCAAATGGTCGAGTGTGCAGGAGGAACTGGAAAAATCGTTTCCGGGCGAGAGCTTTCGCGGCACCGTCGATCGGATTGAGCATCATTTGGCGCACCTCGGGTCCGCCTTCATGGTTTCTCCCTTCAAGCAGGCCGCGGTCGCTTCAATCGACGGCCTGGGCGACTTCTCTAGCGCCTGCTGGGGCGTCGGGATCGACGCGGACATCGAGGTGTACGGCCGCATCCATTTCCCGCACTCGCTGGGCACCTTCTACGAAGCGATGACGCAGTACCTTGGGTTTCCCCATTACGGAGACGAATACAAGGTGATGGGTCTCGCGGCTTACGGAGAGCCGACCTTCATGAAGGAGATGAGGCGAATAGTCTCTCTCAATGCCGACGGAACTTTCAATCTTGACCTCAAGTTCTTCCGTCATGACAAGGAGAACGTGAATTACAACTGGAGGGATTGCGCGCCCTCCATCGGCCGCCTTTACACTCCCGCTCTGGAGGAGATGCTTGGCGCGGCCCGCGCGAAGGACGAAGCGATTACCGGCCGCCATCGCGATATCGCGCGCTCCGTCCAGGCCATATACGAGGAAGCGTTCTTCAATCTGCTGAACAGTCTTCATAGTCGATGCGGCCTGGATTGCGTCGCGCTGGCCGGCGGCTGCGCGATGAACTCTGTCGCAAACGGTAAAATTTATTCCAACACCCCCTTCAAGCGGATTTTCGTGCAAGCCGCCGCTGGTGATGCGGGCGGGGCGGTCGGCGCCGCCTTTCTCGCATGGCGCCGGCTCGGCAACGGGGCCCGCGACTTCGTGATGAAGCACGCTTACTGGGGTCCCGAGTTCACCGCTGACGACTTCAGCCGGACAATCGCGGAGAACCGCGATCAGTTTGAGGCGGGGCACTGTTGCGTCCAGCGGATCGAGGACGAGGACGAACTATGCCGGCGCACCGTGCAAACAATCGCGCGGGGAGGGGTGGTCGGATGGTTCCAGGGACGAATGGAATGGGGACCGCGCGCGCTCGGAAATCGCTCCATCCTGTGCGACCCTCGCAGGGCCGACATGAAGGAGATCCTGAACCGCAAGATCAAACGCCGCGAGTCCTTCCGTCCCTTTGCGCCGTCGATTCTTCGCGACTCTGTCGCCGAATGGTTCGAAACCGATGACGACGTTCCCTTCATGACCAGCGTCTTCCAGATCAGGGAGGATCGCAGGAAAGTGATTCCCGCCGTCACTCACGTTGACGGCTCCGGTAGACTGCAGACCGTCGAACGTCACGCCAATCCGCTCTACTGGCGCCTGATCAAGACCTTTGGGGATCGGACCGGCGTGCCGATCCTGCTGAATACCTCGTTCAACGAGAACGAACCCGTGGTGTGCCGGCCCGAAGAAGCGCTGGACTGCTTTCTGCGGACGGGGATGGACGTTTTGGTGCTGGGCCAGTACTTCATCGAGCGGCGTGAAAGCCAGGAAGGCGTGCCGCTTGAGGCGAGTAAGTAAGTAATCGATGGCTAAACGCTGATCGCGAGTCGCTTCCCGCGCAAAAACAACCGCAACAACTGAACTTCTGAATCTGGAACCTGACTGGGAGCGTTCCTGACATGCGAGTTCTTGTCCTGACGATTAACTACTGGCCCGAAGATACTGGAATCGGTGCGTATAGCACGGCGCGATGCGAATACCTGGCCTCGCAAGGCCACGAAGTCACCGTGTGCACCGGGATGCCATACTATCCCGAGTGGAAAATCCGCGACGATTATCGCGGACGCATCTTCTGCAATGAAACCCACAACGGCGTAAACATCATGCGGTCGTACCTGTACGTGCCGCGGCGGGTAACGTCGGTGCGCCGGGTATTTCACGAAGCTTCGTACACCGCGATGTCGCTGGGCAACGCGCTCCGGCAGCAGCGTCCCGACGTCATAATCGTGATCTCGCCGCCGCTACCGCAGGCGGTGAGTGGTATCCTGCTCAGCCGGCGATGGAAAGTTCCCTACGTTTTTCACGTCGAGGATTTGCAACCGGACGCCGCCGGTGAACTTGGCATGCTGCCGAAACCGGCGTTGAAAGTTTTGCGCGGCCTGGAAAAGCTCGCCTACCGACAGGCGGCACTTGTGTCGACACTTACCGAGCCGATGGCGCGGCGGATCGTTGCGAAGGGAATCCCGAGCGAGAAAGTTGCGATATTCCCGCACTGGGCCGATCCGGCGTTGTTCGATGTTCCTGTCGCCGGAGGCGGGCGGAAATTTCGCGAGTCTTTGCAGCTCGGCGACGGCCACTTCGTGGTGCTTCATTCCGGCAACATGGGAGTAAAGCAGGGTCTCGATGTGGTTATCGAAGCGGCCAAACTGTCGCGCGACGACCATCGGACCGTGTTTCTGCTGGTCGGCGACGGGGCGGCGCGGCCCTCGCTGGAGAAACAGGCCGCGGCGGCGAATCTGGATAATGTGCGCTTCATGCCGCTTCAGCCGCGCGAGGTCTTTTACGACATGCTCGCCGCCGCCGACGTGACGCTCATTACTCAGCAGCGCAACGTCTCCGACATCGTATTCCCGTCGAAAACGGTGAGCCTGCTCGCCGCCGCCCGCCCGATCATCGGCTCGCTGAGTTCCGGCAGTGA
Source organism: Deltaproteobacteria bacterium (assembly GCA_021827465.1). Next base: position 4,210 of record JAKAVX010000064.1, read on the forward strand.
AGTCGCGAGCGTCCTCGAGGCATCGAAAGGCGGACTGGTCGTGCCGCCCGAGGATCCGTCGACGCTGCTCGGGGCCATTGGCTCGCTCAGAAACAATGGGCGACAGCTCAAACTGATGGGCGAGCGGGGCAGAGCGTACGCGCAGCAGCGATGGGATCGCTCGTTTATCTTGCCGGAGATGGGGCGTCGGCTGGAACAAGTGATCGCGACGGGAGGGTCCGGCGCACAGGCCGCATGATATTCAACCGAACCTTACGCTTAGATGCCGCGAGAACACGGAGGGTTACAATGAAAAGGGTACTGGTTACGGGCGCTGGCGGATTCATCGGACATCATCTGGTGACCTTTCTCAAGCAACGAGGTTATTGGGTTCGCGGCGCGGATCTGAAGAAGCCGGAGTTCAGCGACACCGACGCGGATGACTTTCAACTGACGGACCTGCGGCGCTGGGAGAACTGCCTTGCGGCGACGCAGGAAGTCGACGAAGTATATGCGCTCGCGGCCGACATGGGCGGTATGGGTTTCATCTCATGTCATCATGCCGAAATCCTTCATAACAACGCGCTAATCAATATCCATACGCTGGAAGCCGCACGCCAGAACGGCGTCAAACGCTATCTCTACACGTCGTCCGCTTGCGTTTACCCTGAATATCTGCAGACCGAGACCGACGTGGCGCCGCTCAAGGAAGAGAACGCCTATCCCGCCCTGCCGCAGGACGCCTACGGGTGGGAGAAACTGGTAACCGAACGTCTGTGCACGCATTACCGGGAAGACTACGGCTTCGAAACCCGGATCGTGCGTTTCCACAATATATTCGGGCCCCTTGGCACGTGGGAGGGCGGACGAGAGAAGGCGCCCGCCGCACTTTGCCGCAAGGTGGCCGTCGCCAGGCTCACCGGAAACGCGGAGATCGAGATCTGGGGCGACGGACTCCAGACGAGGTCGTTCTGCTATATCGACGACTGCGTATTCGGACTGTACAAGCTGATGCAGTCGGATTATCACGAGCCTCTCAACCTCGGACAGGATCGGATGGTTACTATCGATCAACTCGCAGATATCGTCGCCGCGGCCGCCGGGGTTCGAATCGTGAAGAAGCATGTTCCCGGACCGCAGGGCGTGCGCGGACGGAATTCCGACAACACTCGCCTGCGCGAGGTGCTGGGATGGGAACCCGAGGTCAGCCTCGAGCAGGGGCTGGCGCGCACCTACGAGTGGATCGAAGCCCAGGTGCGGACCAAGCTGTTGGCTTCCAATACTTCCGGGCGCGTCGAAGCGGCAGAGACTCCCGGCAAATGATCGGCAATGGCGCGGAGCTGACGCAGGCGATTGACAAATTGCTTCGAAAGGATGGCCCGATGCTGCCGAACGTGGACCGTCCGGGAGAACGGCGTAGGCGCATCAGCGGCAATTCGATACGCCGGTTCCCGTCAGCGCGCTTGTCACTTGTAATCAGGCAGCCGAGTACCCACCCTTGAAGCAGTGGAACTATAAGGCCGGCGGTCTGACAGAGGATGCAGCCTCAGGCGGTATAAGCGCGGGAGAGCCAACTCTCGCCGCGGATGCTGAAGAGCCTCGGATGAGAATCGCCATCAACGCCATATCCCTCAGAAAAGGCGGCGTGGTCGTGGCGCTGGACAAACTGCTCGAGCAGTTCTCGCGCCTGAGGCCGAATTACGAATTTCACGTGGTGCTGGGCGAGCCGACGCCGCAGCTCACGGAACTGAACAATCCCAACGTCCATTATCATCGCTTTCGATGCGGCGACGGCGATTACGCGAGAACCGGCCTCTGGTACCTGACCGTGCTCCCGATGTGGCTCAGGCGCCAGCGCATCGACGTGCTGTTTTCGCAGACCTGTTATCTCCCTCCGTTTCGGCCGAGGCGCACGGTGCTCCTTGTCCAGGACGCGAAGTACTTCTACAAGACACCCAGCCTGATAAATGGAATGGGAGCGCGGGAGCGTGCCGCGTTCGAGTTGAAGAGGCTCTGGACGTACTACTCGGTCCGCGTTGCCGATCATATCCTGGTTCAGACCCAGACGCTCGCGGATTCAATAGTCGAAAGATTTCCTTCCACGCGTTCGCGTTTGAGCGTTGTTCCGCACGGCCCCGGATATCTTGACGGCCTGGAACGCCGGGAACCCCGCGCTACTGCGCCGAGCGGGGCGTTCGAGATTTCGTACGTCGCGCTGTATCGCAGCTACAAGAACTTCTCGGTGCTGTTCGACGCGCTCAGGCGTCTGCGCGAGCGGGGAATCCGCGCACGGCTTCATCTGACGCTGGACACGGAGACCGACGACGGCGCGCGGGAAGTGCTCGAATACGCGGTGCGCGTGGGCGTCGGCGACCTTGTCGTCAACCATGGCGAGTTGGAGCCGGACAATCTCTCGATGCTGTATCGTGGATCGCATGTGTTCGTGTTCCCGTCGATATGCGAGTCGTTCGGCTTCCCGCAGGTCGAAGCGATGTCATTCGGGCTGCCGTTGCTCGCGGCCGACACGCCCGTAAACCGCGAGATCTGCAGTTACGCCGCCCAATATTTTCCGCCCGACGGCGGCGAGTGCTTGGCCGAACAACTCGAGCATCTGTACCGCAATCCCGAAGAGCTTGCCGCGGCGGGCAGGCTCAGCCTGAAGCGGGCGACCGAGTTCGATTGGCTGAAGGCCGCCCGGGACACGCTTGCCTCGATAGTCGACGGACGGTCGTAGGCGCGCTGTCCACCCCGAAGCGAAACGCCCGCATGCAAGATGCTGCACCGTCGCCGTCGTGTACGGTCGTGATCGCGACACGTGATCGGCCCGGGTACCTTTTACGGTGCCTGGACGCGGTTGTGAAAGAATCCTATGGCGCGTTCGACGTGCTGGTGGTGGACAACGGCTCCGGCGATGACTCGATACGTGAAATCGCACGGCGCCGGAACGCGCGCTATGTGTATGAGCCGATCGTCGGACTCAGCCGCGCGCGAAACTGCGGTGCACGCGAAAGCACCGGAGAGATCATCGTCTATCTCGACGACGACGCGGTTCCGCAGCCCGGATGGCTAGGGGCGCTTGCGCGCGAGTTCGCCGATCCGCGCGTGATGGCGGTTACCGGGCGGGTCGTCCCGCTCGAGGAAGCCAGTCTGATGGCGGGCGGGGAATCGTTGCTCGGCACCTGTAGCAAAAGCGCCAGGCTCGTGCTCGATCGCGACAATCCTTACTGGTTCGAATGGGTCAACTTCGGTCAGGTTGGGATCGGAGCAAACATGGCGATTCGCCGGTCAGCATTCGCGGTCTGGCCGGGATTCGACGTTTGTCTCGGGCGCGGCGCGGCCATATCCGGCGGCGAAGAAAACTACGCGTTTTTCGCGCTGTTAGATCGGGGATATCGGCTCGTTTACACACCCGACGCGACAGTTGAGCATCGTACAGCCAAAACTGTCGAAGAATTGTACGCTGCCCATCTACGGAATATTACGACTGTCTCGGCCTATGTTGTCTTCTTGTTCGCTGAGCGGCCTCAATATCGCGCCCGCCTGCTCCGCTATATTCTCAACGGAATTCGTGGCGCGGCCCGCCCGTGGCGCGAAGAGCGCGCAACGCCGGCTGTCGCGCAGGCGATAGCTCCGCGTTGGCGCCTGGCGATAGCGTGGCTCTCCGGTCCGTGGCTTTACGCACGCTCCCGCCTCGCGACCTAGCCAATTGAGCTTGCGCGAGCTGTGGAGCCTTCCGATTCCCACCCCGAATCTCCCGCCTCGTTTTCCACGGCGTCCCAGATCAAATGGCTGCCTGATGCCTTGGCGCTAAGCACGCGGATGCAGACCCCTTGGCGCCAGAAGCAGGCCGACCTCGAGAAGCCGGCGCGCGACGTTGCCGCGCGTGTACGTCTGATGCGCGACGGCTTGCTCAATTACGCCGGATTTCTCGTCTCGGGCGCGGTGGGAATTGTGATGGTGCCCGTGATGCTTCATGCCCTCGGCGACGAGCTTTACGGATTATGGATCGCGATGCTTTCGGCGATCGCGCTAGGGGCTACCGTGGACCTCGGCCTGGGCTGGACGATCACGCGGGAAGTGGCCGCGGCGGGAACTCCGGCTCCCCCCGAGAGCGCACGCTTGATTCGGGCGGTTCGCGATGGGTTCGTTCTACTCGGGGCGGTCGGAGCGCTGATAATCGCCCTTATCGGCGTGATAGCTGCGGAGAGGGGACGCTTTTCGCAGGCAACCGCGCAAGTGGTGATCGCGGTCTTTGCGCTCGGTGGGGTGATCTTTTTCGCCGCCCAGATGGCGGAGCTTGCGCGTTCACTGCTTCGGGGCCTGAGGCGGTTCGAGCTGGTAAGCCTGCTCTCGGCGGCTTTCGCACTAGCGTGGGCGCTTGGGGTAATCGGGATCGTCGCGTGGGGCGGAAAGCTGGTTGCGGTCGCCGCAGTTTACGCAGCCATCGCGATCGCGGCCGCTGCCGGGGGCGCGGCGCTTGCCTATTGGACATTTCCCGAGATTGCCCAAGCGTATCAGCGCGGCGAGCTTTCCACGCTTCGTGGCCGTCTTTCGTTCGGCGTGGCGAGCCAGGCTACAGCCGTTCTAACCACCATTCTGTGGGAGGTGGCGCCCCTCATTATCGGGTGGATGCTCGGACCGGCCGCGATCGTGCCGTATCACGTGGGAAGGAAATTTCCTTTGGCTGCGGCGATGCTTGGATGGAGCGCGGCTGGTGCTTTGTTCCCGGCCGCCAGCGAGTATGGACGAGAGAGCGGTTCGAAGCGCCTGCGCGAGACGCTGGAGGTCGGCACTCGATGGATCGTCGCGATGGTCGCGCCGCTTTGCGTGGGGTTCTGGCTTCTCGCGCCAAATCTGCTGCGCGCGTGGCTCGGCGGGGGCGTTTCGCACGAAACGATCGCTGTCATGCGCGTCATGTCGGCGGTGGTGCTGGTCGACGCGTTTGGCGAGGCTGCATTGTATTTTCTGTGGGGCGGTGGACAGGTTTCGAGCGTGCTTGTTGTGTCCGCGGGCGAGGTTGCGACCCATCTCGCGCTGCTGATCTGGATGCTTGGATACGCCGGCCCGGTCGGCGCCGCCTGGGCACTTCTCATTCCCAAGCTCTTTGGCTCAGCGCTGCTGGTCGTGCTCGCGTCGCGATGGTGCGCGATCGGCAATTGGCGGCTCGCAAAGAATACGCT
>JAKAVX010000065.1 GCA_021827465.1 Deltaproteobacteria bacterium
GCGCTTCGCACGCTGCTGATCAAGGACAACCGCGTCTATATCCAGGCGGGCGGCGGCGTGGTCGCCGATTCCGATCCGGCCGCCGAGTACGAGGAGTCGGTCAACAAGGCGCGCGCGATGATCCGCGCGCTAAGCGCCGGCCGCGAGTTTGAAGCGGCCGCCACGAGGTAGGCTCCGATGGGCACGATATTGATGATCGACAACTACGACTCGTTCACCTACAACCTCGTGCAGTATCTCGGCGAACTCGGAGCCGATCTCAAGGTGGCGCGCAACGACGCGATCGACGTCGCCGGCGTGCGCGCGCTAAAGCCCGCGGCCGTTGTGATCTCGCCAGGGCCGTGCACGCCGCGCGAAGCGGGAGCTTCGGTCGCGATAATCCGCGAGATGACGGGCGAAGTGCCGATACTCGGCGTCTGCCTCGGCCATCAATGTATCGGCGAGGCGTTCGGCGGCAAGGTCGTGCGCGCGTGGAGGCTGATGCACGGAAAGACCTCGCCCGTGTTCCATGACGGGAAGACACTGTTCGAGGGACTGCCCAACCCGTTCGAGGCGATGCGCTATCATTCGCTCGTGGTCGAGCCCGAATCGATTCCGCCGTGCCTCGAAGTCAGCGCCCATACCGCGGAGGGCGAGGTGATGGGCCTGCGCCATCGCGAGCACTTCGTCGAGGGCGTCCAGTTCCATCCCGAATCGATCGGCACTGGCGACGGCAAGGCTCTTCTGCGCAACTTCCTGAAAAGGGTCGGCGCGTGAACGCGCTTCGCGAAGCGTTCCATCGCGTGCTTGCCGGAGCGTCGCTTGACGCCGATGAGGCCGAGCGCGCGATCGGCGAGGCGCTCGACGGCGACGCTCCCGAGGGGCTGGTTGCGGCGTTCCTGGTCGCACTCAAGTTGAAGGGCGAATCCGCGGGCGAGTTGGCGGGCGGCGCGCGCGCGATGCGCGCGCGGGCGCGCGCTATCGATCTCAACGGCGGCAACGTGCTCGATACCGCGGGCACCGGAGGCGACGGCGCCGGCACGTTCAATATCTCGACCGGCGCGGCGCTTATCGCTGCGGCGGCAGGCGTTGCGGTTGCAAAGCATGGAAACCGCGCCGTGAGCGGACGGGTCGGCGCGGCTGACGTGCTCGAACGGATGGGCGTCAGGATCGAACTCGACCCCGAAGGGCTCAAGCGATGCCTTGAAAGCGCCGGAGCGTGCTTTATCTTCGCCCCGGCGTACCATCCGGCGCTCGCGCGATGGGCCGCGCTTCGGCGAACGCTCGGCACGCGCACGCTCTTCAATCTGATCGCGCCGCTCTCGAATCCCGCGTTTCCGCGCCGCCAGTTGCTGGGTGTCGCCGATCCGAGGCTGTTTCGCGCGATTGCCGAGGCGCTTGCGGCGATTGGCGTTGACCATGCGATGGTGGTCCACGGGCTCGACGGGCTCGACGAGATATCGCTTGGCGATTCGACGCGCGTCGCGGAAATCGAGCGCGGAGATATTCGCGAATACGAAATAGCGCCCGAGGATTTCGGTATCGCGCGAGCGCGGCCACAGGCGTTGTTCGCCGCCGACGCTCAGCAGGCGACCGGGATGCTCCGCTCGGCGCTTGCGGAGGGTCAAGGGCCGGCGCAAGATGTGCTCGCGCTCAACGGCGGCGCGGCGATCTACGTCGGCGGCAAGGCGTCCTCGCTCGGCGAGGGAGTGCGAATGGCGCGCGAGATAATCTCCGCGGGACGCGCGCTCGAAGTCGTCGAACGGATGCGGCGCGCAAGCCATGAGCCGTCGCCGGACGAGGCCGCAAGATGAGCTCGATCCTCGACAAAATTTTCGAAGCCAAGCGTGAGGAACTTGCCGCCACCCGCAGCGCGGTTCCCGGCGAGGCGGTTATCCGCGCCGCTTCAAGTACGCCCGCGCCGCGAGACTTCGTCGGAGCGCTCCGTGCGCGGCGTCCCGCGATAATTGCCGAGGTAAAGCGCGCCTCGCCGAGCAAGGGCGATATCCTGCCCAATCTCGATCCGGCCAAGGTCGCGCGCGAGTACCAGCGATGCGGCGCCGCTGCCGTCTCGGTTCTTACCGACCGCCATTTCAAGGGCTCGCTCGACGATCTGCGCGCGGTGCGAGCGGCGATCGATCTGCCTATCCTGCGCAAGGATTTCATGTTCGATCCGTACCAGGTGTACGAAGCGCGCGCGGCGGGCGCGGACTGTATCCTGCTGATCGTGGCGATGCTCGACGACGGTACGCTGCGCCAGCTTCATTCCCTTGCGCACGAACTCGGGATGGCGGCGCTCGTCGAGGTGCACAACGAAGACGAGTTCGCGCGCGCCGAGCGTTTGGAGGCGACGTTGATCGGGATCAACAACCGCGACCTCCATACATTCGTTACCGATATCGCGGTGACGGAGCGCTTGCTGCGCAATTATCGCGGCGACGCGATGGTGGTCGGGGAGAGCGGAATCGACTCGCCCGAACATATTCGAAGACTCGACCGTGTCGGCGCGCGCGCGTTTCTCATCGGAGAGAGCCTGCTGCGCGGCGGAAATCCCGCCGGTCGGCTCGGCGAACTGCTCGGCGCGCTCGGCGAGGCGGCGTCGCGATGACGGTGCGGGTGAAAATCTGCGGCGTCACGCTTCCCGAGGATGCCGAAGCGGCCGCGTCGATGGGTGCGGACATGATCGGGCTCAACTTTTATCCGAAAAGCCCGCGTTTTCTCGATCTTGCGCGTGCGCGCGAGGTGCGGGCCGCAGCCGGAAGCCGCGTTACGGTGGTCGGCGTGTTCGTCAACGCACCGCGCGAGACGGTCGCCGAGCACGTCCGCGAACTCCGGCTCGACATGATTCAGTTTCACGGCGATGAGCCGGAGGAATTCCTCGAAGGATGGCCGGTTCCCGTGATCCGCGCGCTGAGATTGAACTCCGGCCAACGTCCCGACACGTCGGCGTGCGCGGCCGCCACGTTTCTGCTCGTCGATACGTTCAATCCCGAGCTTTACGGCGGCACAGGGCGCGCACGTTCATTTTCCGATCTTGCCGGCGCGGATCTAAGCCGCGTCATCATCTCGGGCGGACTCACGCCCGACAATGTTGCCGAGGCCGCCGCGCTTCGCCCCTACGCGGTCGATACCGCCAGCGGCGTTGAATCGCGCCCGGGCGTCAAGGACCATCAGAAACTCAGGAGATTTATCGAGAATGCCAAGTCTTCCCGATAGCCGCGGACATTTTGCCGAGCACGGCGGGCGTTACGTCGCCGAAACGCTGATGCCGGCGCTGTTCGAACTGGAAAAAGCCTACAAGGAAGCGCGCCGCGACCCGGCTTTCCGGCGCGAACTGGAAAATTACTCGCGCGAGTACGTCGGCCGGCCGACGCCGCTTCACTTCGCGGCGCATCTGACCGAACGTCTGGGCGGCGCGAAGATCTATCTTAAGCGCGAAGACCTTTGCCATACCGGCGCGCATAAGGTGAACAACACGCTCGGGCAGGCTCTGCTCGCGGTCAGGATGGGCAAGACCCGCATCACGGCTGAGACCGGCGCGGGGCAGCACGGCGTTGCGAGCGCGACGATGGCCGCCTTCTTCAGGCGCGAGTGCGAAGTTTTCATGGGAAGCCTCGACGTCGAGCGCCAATCGCTCAACGTTTTCCGGATGAAGCTGCTCGGCGCCAAAGTCACCGCCGTCGATTCGGGAAGCCGGAGCCTGAAGGACGCGCTCAACGAGGCGCTGCGCGACTGGATCGCGACCGTTCGCGATACCTATTACCTGATCGGCACGGCGGCCGGACCGCATCCGTACCCGATGATCGTGCGCGATTTTCAGGCCGTGATCGGACGCGAGTCGCGCCGCCAGATTCTGAAGAAGGAGGGCCGGTTGCCCGACATGCTTGTCGCGTGCGTCAACGGCGGTTCCAACGCGATCGGTCTGTTCTATCCGTTCATCAAGGATGTGAACGTCAAGATGGTCGGCGTCGAGGCTGCGGGACTCGGGCTCAACACCGGTTCGCACGCGGCGACGCTCAACGCCGGCACGGTCGGGGTGCTGCACGGCAACAAGACCTATCTGCTCCAGGACGAACTCGGCCAGATTCGCGAGACCCATTCGATCGCCGCGGGTCTCGATTATCCCGGCGTCGGGCCTGAGCACGCGTGGCTCAAGGATACCGGGCGCGCCACGTACACCGCGGTCACGGACGCGGAGGCGCTCGAAGCGCTCAAGATGCTCTCCGAGACCGAGGGAATAATCCCGGCGCTGGAGAGCTCGCACGCGGTCGCTGAGGCTATAAAGCTTGCGCCCACGATGGACAAGGACCGCATGATGATCGTCAATCTGTCCGGGCGCGGCGACAAGGACATGCAGACCGTCGCGCGCGCGTTCGGCGTTACGCTGTAGGACGGAAATCCGAGATGGCGAATACAGGCAGGATAAGCGCGAAATTTCGGGAACTGAGAGCGCGCGACGAAGCCGCGCTGATACCGTATATCGTCGCGGGCGACCCGGATCTCGAAACGACCGCCCGGCTCGTGATCGAACTGGAGGCGCGCGGCGCCGACCTGATCGAGCTCGGCGTTCCGTTTTCCGATCCGATGGCCGACGGCCCGGCGAATCAGCGCGCGGCCGCGCGCGGACTTTCCTCCGGTGCGTCGCTCGCGGCGATTCTCTCGATGGTGAAGGAACTCAGGACGCGCACCGAAATTCCGATCGTGCTGTTCGGATATTACAACCCGATTTTCCATTACGGATGCGAGCGGTTTTCGGCGGACGCGGCGAAGGCCGGCGTAGACGCGCTTCTAGTGGTCGATCTTCCGCCCGAAGAAGCCGCCGAGTTGCAGAAGCCCGCGCGCAAAAACGGTCTCGATTTCATCTACCTGCTTGCGCCGACCACGCCACTCGACCGCGCGGAAAAAATCGCGCGCTCCGCGCGCGGCTTTCTATACTACGTTTCGGTGACCGGAGTGACCGGCGCGCGCGCCGAGCTTGCCACGGACCTCGAAGAGCATGTGCGCGGGATCAAGGGCGTGACTGAGCTTCCGATCGGCGTGGGCTTCGGAATCTCGAAACCCGCCCAGGCGGCGCGGGTAGCGGTCTTTGCCGACGCAGTGATCGTCGGAAGCGCGCTCTCGCTGGCAATCGAGGCCAATGTACACTCTCCCAATCTGGTCGAAACGCTCGGAGCGATGGTTGGTGCGATGAAGGATGCGATGAGAGCGGCTCGGCGCGGCAGCGAGACCAGCGCCGCCAGGTGATCCGGATGGCTGAGCGAGCAACAAAGGAACAGACAGGACAGGCTCCCGCCGAGGATATCTGGGTAAAATGTCCCGGATGCAGGGAGATCGCGTTCCGCAAGGAAGTGGAGCGCAATCTGAACGTATGCGGTAAATGCGGACATCATTTCCGCGTGACCGTCGCGCAGCGTCTTGCGATCACGGTTGACCGCGGCTCGTGGCGCGAGATGTTCGCCGAACTTGCTATCGGCGATCCGCTCGAATTCGTAGACAGCAAGCCGTATCCGATGCGGCTCGAGCAGGCACGCAAACAGAGCGGGCGCAACGACGCGGTGGTCGTTGGTGTCGCGGCTATCGGCGAGCGTCCGGTCGCGCTCGGATTGATGGACTTCGAATTCATGGGCGGCAGCATGGGCGTGGTCGTGGGCGAGAAACTCGCGCGGCTTTTCGATCATGCGCTAAAGCGGCGGCTTCCCGTAATCGTGTTTACGGCGTCGGGTGGAGCGCGCATGCAGGAGGGCGCGCTTTCGCTGATGCAGATGGCGAAAGTGTCGTCGGCGATTGCGCGACTTCGCGACGCACGCCTGCCGTATATCTCGGTGCTTTGCGATCCGACGACAGGCGGGGTCGCCGCGTCGTTCGCGATGCTGGGCGACCTGAATATCGCGGAACCCGGGGCGCTGATCGGCTTCGCCGGCCGGCGGGTTATCGAGCAGACCACCAACCAGCAGCTTCCCGAAGGCTTTCAGCGCGCCGAATTCCTTCTGGCGCACGGGATGCTCGACGCGATCGTCCCGCGCCAGCAGATGCGCGACACGCTGGCGCGCCTGCTCGCGGACCTGATAGCGCGCCGGCCGCGGGCCTCTCGGCGATGAACGCCGGCGGCCGGCGCGTTCCTGTTCAGAGATAACAGAGAGCAGATGCTGTTGGGGCCGGCCGCTTTCGCGGGCCGGCCCCAAAAACGCTCCACGTGGAAGTCGCTTATTTCGCGACGAAGAGGAAGAACGAAGCGTCAACGGTCGCCCCGCTGCCGTCGAAGCAATGCACCCAGACTGCGTTGGAATCATTTAGCCGGTCGGCGGTGGTGCAAAACGCCTGCTCGTCGCCATTTGAGAGGTCATCGGCCTGGACCCAACGGCTCCATCCGTTCACGGCCAAGATGTTTTGGCAGGGTTTGTTGAATCCGATCGAATATTCTCCGGTGGCATGACGGTAAGTGTCGGCGGTATTGCAGTGCTTGCAGCTAAGCACGCTGCCGTCATAGTTGATGGCCGCGGTGCACTTCACACTTCCATTTGTGAACTTCGGGGCGGTCACGACCGCCGGTTCGGTTCCAACTTGACCATTAGGAGCGTTATCGCCGGCGAACGCCGCTGGCGCCAATAACACGGCAAGCAGTACACCTGCTATTCCCGCCGTCACTCCACTCACAAACTGTTTCATCACCCTTCCTCCTCTTTTCCTTTTTCGGCTTTGGGCCGAAACTTCTTTCTGGTTTCCTATAAAGTGAATTTGTATGCCATGCAAACGATTTGAACGTTTTTGTGCGTTTCTTTATCTAAATGAATGCATAGTGCACTCGCGATGCGTCGGCATGCGCCTCAATGAGCTAGATAACCCATACTGCGTGTGATGACGCTCTCGCTTCTCGACCCGTGCCGACGGCGCGCGATTGTCCACTTGCCGACTCCAGATGCCTTAGGGTGCTTCGAATTACGGTTGTGAAGGCTTTCCCGCCGCGAGAGCAAAGCCATGCTTTCGATTGCACGGTACGCACGGCTACAATCTCGCGCCAAGGCGATGGACGGACTGACTGAAACCCTTAACTGGCTCTATTCCCTGGAAGTGCGCGGCGAGATTTACAAGCTCGAGCGGATGGAGGCCGCGCTTTCGCTGATCGGCAACCCGCATCTGAGGCTCGCCGCGGTTCATATCGCGGGGACCAAGGGCAAGGGCTCGGTTGCCGCGATGCTCGACAGTTGTCTTCGTGCGGCAGGGCTCAAGACGGGCCTCTATACCAAGCCTCACCTGGTAAACCTTTCGGAACGCACCCGCCTCAACGGCGGCGAGATTCCCGCGCGCCTGTTGCTCGATTACATCCGTCGCCTGCGCGCGATTTTCGAAAGCGCCGGCCTTGGCCTGACTTTCTTCGAATTCACCGTGGCGTTGATGTTCCTGTATTTCGCGGAAGCAGGCGTAGACGTAGCGGTGATCGAGACTGGACTTGGCGGGCGGCTCGATTCGACCAACGTAGTGCGTCCATTTCTCAGCGTGATCACGCCGATCGGATTCGACCACATGGAGTATCTCGGCTACACGATCCCGGCGATAGCCTCGGAAAAGGGCGGGATTATCAAGCCAGGAGTCCCGGTGGTAATCGGCGCGCGCGATCCCGAGGCGCGAACCACGCTGCTTTCGATCGCGGCGCAGCGCCAGAGCGCGGTTCGGCTGGTCGAGCGCGACTTTCACTTCAGTTCGCACGCGCCGGCCCATCGGGTTGACTATCAGGGACTCGGGCTTCGGCTTGACGACGTGGAAATCGGGCTTGCGGGGCCCTTCCAGCACGAGAACGCGGCGATTGCGCTCGCGGCGCTGGAAACGATGAGAACGCAGGGATGGCCGATAAGCGAGGAGGCTATCCGGCGGGGAATGCGCGATGTCGATTGGCCGGGCCGGTTCGACATCGTCTCGAAGAGCCCGCTTGTGATTATAGATTGCGCGCACAATGAGCTGAGCGTTTCGGCGCTTCTGGAGAGCCTGGATGTCGAACTGGGCCGCAACGTCAAGCCGCGGCTCGTGTTCGGATGCCTTGCGGACAAGGACTGGAAGCGGATGGGAGAGCTGCTCGGACCGCGGGTCCGCGATGTCGTACTGACGCGGGTAAAGCCGAAGCGCCCGCTCGATCCGCAAAATCTCGTTCCGGTGTTCTCGCGCCACGCGCCGACCAGGGTCGAGCCCGACGCAATGAGGGCGATCGATCTCGTGATGAACGAAAGTGGCCGCGAGGACGTGGTTCTTGTGACCGGTTCCGTGTATCTTGTCGGCGAAATTTACGGATACTTTCTGGCCCGGCAGGGCCGCACAGGACTGTTTCCTGAGGCTAACGCTTAAATCGATCTGCGTCACCCTTGTTGCCGTGTGCGTGTTTTTTTCCACCGGACCGCTCCGAGCGGCGGCGAAAAAAACCGGGGCGAAGACCGGTACTGAGAACACCGAGGGCATCCCGCCCGAGGTCGTCGCCCAGCACGAGGGGCCAATCCGGGTAACCGGCGACAAGACCATCTACGACTCGAGCACCGACTCGCTTATCGTGCGTGGACACGCGATGATGACGCAGGCCGCGACGGTTCTGACTGCCGACGAGATCGAGTTGTTCCGCAAGGAACACGTCGCCCACGCTATCGGCCATGTGCATATGACTGACCCGGAAGTGGAGCTTTGGGCGTCGCGCGCGGAAATAAATGTCCAGAAGGAAACCGCGACGCTGTATGACGCGAGGATCGTCGCCAAGCAGGGCACCTACAATCTCCAGGGCAAGAAGATCTACAAGAGCGAGGGCCAGAACTACACGGTCCTCGACGGCTTCTTCACCACCTGCCAGTGCGATGCGGGCGCGCCCGACTGGAGCGTCGCGGCCGACCGCCTCAACGTGCAACTTGGCTCGACCGGCTACGCGCACGGCGCCAGCTTCTCGATCCTCGGGCACAAGATGGGCACGATTCCCTACCTGCCGTTTCCCGCCAACACCGATCGGCACAGCGGCTTTCTGTCCGGGCGTGAGGGCGAGTCGGGGTTGCGCGGCTTTCAGTTCGTGCAGCCCTATTACCTTGCGATAAACAAGAGTTCCGACGCGACAGTCGCGCTCGACGTCGAGACTTCGCAACGTGTCGGCGGGCTTGGCGAATATCGCCTGACCAACGGAGCCGACGATTACCTGTGGGTGGACGGCGCCTTTTACGACGAAAGCCTGCGCTCCCAAGCCAACCGCCAGAGCGACATTGTCGATGATCAGATCGCCGATCCGCACATCCCCATAGATCGCTATGGGCTGATCGGGGTAACGCGCGAGCATCTGACGCCCGATCTGACCGTCTACGGCGACGCGGTATCGGTCAGCGACAGCCTTTATCTGCGCGAG
>JAKAVX010000066.1 GCA_021827465.1 Deltaproteobacteria bacterium
CGGGCTTGAGAGGCGGTTCGTTGGGCGGATCGGTCACCTGGTTAATCGGGGTTTCGTAGCCGACGCCGCTCATGTGCGTGGTGACGAGATTCCCGCCGCGCGCGTCGCGGTACGGAGAATCGGTTCCGAACGATGTCAACGAGACGACGATAAGCTTCGGAAATTGTGCGATGAGAGTGCGCCAGTCAAGTCCGATCCGCTCGTTAAGCGCGGGCATGTTCGGATTGAGGACGATATCGGCCGATTCGAGCAGGTGCGCCAGAAGCTCGCGCCCCTTTTCGCTCCCGAGGTCGAGCGTAACGCCAAGCTTGTTGGTGTTCAGGTAGAGATGAAGTCCGCCCGTCTCGGGGTCGGGTATTTCAGCCTTGAACGGACCTTCGTGGCGTTCCGGCGCGCCGACTCTCGGCGGTTCGACCTTGATAACCTCGCCCCCGAGATCCGCGAATGCCTTCGCCGCCATCGCGGCCGCCAGTATCGGCATCCGATCGAGGCACGGAAGTTCGATTATCCTTATGCCCTTTAGGGCCTGCGGCTGCTCGCTGTGTGCCTCCAAGCATTCTCCCCCGAGTTGCGGTTTGGGTTAATCGCTTCTGAGCCGGTCAAGAAGCCCCACCAGCTCGCGCATCGAGCGCATCACGTAATGAGCCCGGTACTGCGGATGGTTTGCGAGATGCTCATACGAGGCGGCGCCGGTTGCGACCGCGACCGACGCACCGTAGCCCGCATTCGCCGCCGCCATCACGTCGCGCGGCTCGTCCCCAACGTACATGCACGCCTGCGGGAGCATCGCCGCCCGAATAGCGGTCTGCCTGAGGCTCGCGGTCTTGTCGAGTGCGTCGAGCGAAGCGGCGGTCTGCGTCACGACGTGATCGAGATGCGACGCGAGTCCGACCATCGCAAGCTTCGCGATAAGCCGCTGCGGGTCGCCGGGGCGGCTCGTGATAACGGCGGTTGCGTAGCCGCGCCGCTTCAGTTCCGCGAGCGTCTCGCCGACGTGCGGCAGCACCTCCAGGCGCTCGGTCTTGTCGATCTCGGCGACGAAATAGGCAAAGGCAAGTTTCGCGTAATCGATTCTGAGCGTCTCGGGCAGGCCGAGAAACATGTCGCCCTGTTGGACGGCTTCATTGTATCGCTCCCGCGTAAGCGCCGTGCCCGCGAGCTTGTCGAGGGCCTTTCGCGCCGCCAGGTAGAGCGGGCCATGAATATCGACCAGCGTCCCGTCGAGGTCGAAAAAAACCGCCTTGAAGTCCCGCCGGGACGATGTCTCTTCCTGCCGACCCAAAATTGTCTCCCGAGTATCCTCTTTGAAGCCTTTTGGTTTGGAGCTTGTCAAGCGGGCGTCATCGCGTGCGCATAGCCTGCAAGCGAGCGCGTGGAAAACGCTCGCCGCGACGGGAAAGCGACCATAAATTTTCCTTCCGCGTCATTGCCCAGCTCCATGATCGAGCCACGCTTCGTCGCGGCCGCCGCCGAGAGCGCTAGCACGGCGGCGTCGGCCTCATCGAGCGTCAGCGGCGTGCTCGTGAACGAGATTCCCGCAAGCCGTGCGAGCTTTGAACAGATCCTGCGCCGAACCGCGAGCGCCTCGCGCCGATGGGCCTTCGACGCAAGCTCGACATCGCCGGCCCACAGCCGAAACTCCATGTCGGGATAGCACTCGAAGGCGCGAACCCGGCGAATCCCAAGCGCGGCATGGGCTGCGAATCCGGCGATCATGAAGCGCGTGAAAAGCGCCCCGCCGCTGTCTATCGTGGGATACTCCATGTTCGCCGAAGAGATTCCCGGAAACCGCTTCAGAAGCTCTTGGCCGAGCGCCCGAAGGTGCGGCTTGCACCCGCGCGCCCGAACGCATCGCACAAAGTAGTCTACCCCCGGCGTCGGATACATCGAAAGCCTGCCATGCCCAAGGCGTGCGAAGAGGCTGCGCAATGCGCCGTCGATAATCCGCCGCGAAAACGCGGGCGCGCGCGGCTTCATCGGTATGGACGACGAATCCGCGTCGAGCGGCGAGCGCGGCGAATCGACGAGCGCGATCGCTCCACGCGAAAGTTCCGGCGCCGCCTCGGCAAAGCGCGCGGCGAGCGACGCTAGCGCGCCCGGCGCGCTGAGCCCGGCGAGCGCAATCCGGCTGAAACGAAGCTTGCCGCGCGCGATAATCGCGAGGTCGAGGAAATCCTCGCCGACGTCTATCCCGGCGATCGCGGTGGCGCGGCCGAGGCCGACTTTGCGGCATCGGAGCCGTAAAGAAGCCGGTACTCGCGCTTTCCGCCGATTACCCGCTTCACGTACTCGCGCGTCTCGCGGTAGGTGATGTTCTCGACCCATTCGTCGTCGCTTCCGGGCGAGAGCTGAAGCCATTTCTCGACCGCGTGCTCGCCCGCGTTGTACGCCGCCGCCGCCTTCATTTCATCGCCGTGGAACATGACGAGCAGCTTTCGCAGGTAGGTGGCGCCAAGCTCGACGTTGAGTTGGGGATCGTAGAGATCGAGCTGGCGCGGGTCGGTGCGTCCGTCCTCCTGGGCCATCCGATGGGCCGTCGAGGGCAGAAGCTGCATCAGGCCGCGCGCGTCGGACACCGAGGTTGCGCGCGGATTGAAAAGACTCTCCTGGCGAATCAATGCGAACAGAAACCACGGATCGATCTGGCCTTTGCGGGCGGCCGCGCTGACCAGCCCATGATAGCCGCGCGGATAACGGATGCGCTCGGCCACCTCGGGATCGATCTCGCCGCGCCGGGCCATCCGCGAGGCCGCGACGATCGCGTCATAGTAGGCGTCCGAGGCAAGAAATCCCGCCAGCACGAATCGGCGCAGCGAAGGCTCGCGCGCGGCGTGAAGATCGAGCGCCCAGATTTCGCCCGGCGCGAGCGTGTTAAGACCGAGGTTCTGAAGCGCAATCGCGCGCTCCAGATGAAACGCCGCGGAGCCTCGAACGGCGGGCAGCGGATGGAGCTTCGGAAGCTCTGCGGCCGAGGCCGGCAGAAACGGCATCGGCGCGCGAACCCGCATCGCGGCCAGCGCCGGATAGTAATTGCTCTGCACGCCCTCGGACAGCTTCGCAAAAATCCGCCGTGCACCGGAACGGTCGCCCGACTCTTCGAGCGCTCGCGCCCGCCAGTAGGTGAACTTGTCGCGTTCGGGCGCGCTTCGGGCCTTCGCGCGCATCGCCTCGAAGCTTGCCGCGGCAAGCCGGTAGCGCCCGGTCATGTAATACATCCACGGCGCACGAAAGCGCGCCTCCCGGGCCGCTTCGCTGTAGGGGTAGCGACGGAGAATCCGCAGGTACTCGCCGCGCGCGAGGTCGAATTTCTTCTGCTCTTCGAGGATCCTGCCTATTCGGAGCATCGCGGCCGGCGCCAGGCGGCTTCGCGGAAAGCGGGTCACGATCTCGCCGAACGTGCGGCGCGACTCCTCCATCCGGTTCTGGTTCCAGTAGATGAGCGCGAGATGCTCGAGCGCAACCGGCGCCGAAACGCCTTCGGGGGCAAGGCGCAGGTATTCGCGGTAAGCGGCTTCCGCCCGGCGCGGCGAGGAGCGAAGCGCCATCGCTTCGAGGAACACCAGTTCCGCCCTCATCTGATGCGGCGGCGAGAGCCGAAGTCCCTCGCGTGCATGGCGAAGCGCTATCGCGGGCGCGCCTTCCCGTAACAAAAGCGCGGCTTCGTCGAGATGGTACTGGGCGGATCGCGTCTTCTCGAGCGACGGATGTTGCGCGAGAATCGAGTAGGCGAGCTTTCGCGCCGCGGCGTCTTCGGCGCTTTGCGGATACTCGTTGCGGAGCGTCGTCAGTGCGGCGTAGGCACCGCGCCAGTCACCCATCGCAAGCGACGCGCGCCCAAGCACCATCCGCGCCCGCGCCCGGACTCCGGATGCCCGCTCGCGCTTGAGCGTGCGCGACGCGGTCTCAAAGGCGTCGGAGGCGCGGCCAAGCTTCAGATAGGTCTCGGCCAGCGATACTTCGGCCTCGGGCGCTTTCACGCTCTCGGGATATTCGCGTAGCATCCGCTCGAAGCTCGAAGCCGCCGCCGCTGGGTTGGCATTCTCCAACTGTGACAGGCCGAGATAGAAAAGCGCGTAGTCGGCGAGCACCGGGAAGTGCGCCGCCGCGTAACCGAGCCGGCCCGCCGCCACCGCGTATTGCCGATTCTCGAAGGCGCGGTAGCCGTCAACGAAGGCTTGCGACGGCGCGCCGGTCGTGGCAGCAGTGCTTTGCGCGGAAGATCCGGCCGCGGCCAGGTCAACCGGGGTCGCGGCCGCTGAAGAGTAATTCGAACCCTCGACGCGCGAAGACCCAGCCGGCGCCGGAGACGCGGCGCGGGCCGACGCACATCCCGCCGCCGTCGTCGCCGCGGCCAACAACATCATCACGGCGAAGCGCCGCCCGATCGTGGTCACCTGTTCTTGGTTACCCGATGCACGCGCGGCCTTCAATGCGGCCTTCAATTGGGCGCGCGAAGACGCCGCCGGAAATACGCGCGCTTGCGGATGATTTTCGCCTCTGGCACGGTCGTTAGACTGGAAGTATCGCGATGGCTCAGCGGACAAAACTGATTCTCGCCTCGGGCTCGCCGCGAAGACGCGAACTGCTCTCGCGCGCGGGAGTCGAATTCGAGGTCGTCGAAAGCGGGATACCGGAGCATCGGCTCGACCACGAGGAAGCGGCCGAATACGCGCTCAGGATGGCGTCGGAGAAGGCGCTGGCGGTGGCGCAAAAGCGCGCCGACGCGCTGGTACTCGCGGCGGACACGGTGGTCGAAATCGGCGGCGAGATTCTCGAAAAACCCGTCGACGCTGACGACGCGCGCCGGATGCTGAATCGGCTCTCCGGCCGGACGCATACCGTGGTCACCGCGTTCGCAATCGCGCGCGACGACCGGGTGATCGAGAAGCGGGCGGTTTTGAGCCGGGTCACCTTCCGCGAACTTTCCGCGCGCGAGGTAAGCGAGTACATCGCAACGGGCGAACCGTTCGACAAGGCCGGCGCGTACGGAATCCAGGCGCTCGGCGGCTCATTTATCGCGCAAGTCGAAGGATCAAGGGAGAACGTGATGGGCCTGCCGATACTCGAAGTCGTCGAGGCGCTCGAACGTCACGGCGTCGTTGCGGGCGGCGCGGGATAAGGAAGCGGGCGTATCGCGATGCTCACGGCGGAGGAAATCGCAGCGAGGCTTCGTTCGGTGCGCGAAAAGATCGCGGCGGCGGAACGAAGCGCGGGGCGCGCGCCGGGATCGGTGCGGCTGATTCTCGCCTCCAAGACTCAGCCCGCCGAGGCGATTCGCGCCGCGTACCTCGCGGGAGCGCGCGACTTTGGCGAAAACTACGTGCAGGAGGCGGTCACGAAGCGCGCGGCGCTCGGCGATATTGCGGATATCACGTGGCATATGATTGGGCATCTGCAGACCAACAAGGCCGCGCTCGCGGCAAGGACATTCGATTGGATCCAGGCGATCGATTCCGAGCGGCTGGCAAACGCGCTCGCAAAGGCGCGCCCGGCGGCGCCGATACGCGCGCTGATCGAAGTTAACCTCGGCGGCGAAACGAGCAAGGCGGGCGTCCGGCCCGAGGATGTCGAGCGGCTGGTCGAAGCGGTGCGCGCGAAGGTCGACTTGCGAGGGCTGATGACGATTCCACCGCCGATGAAGCAGGCGGACGGCGCGAGGCGATATTTCCGCGAACTTCGCGAACTGCGCGACCGCGTTGCGACGGCGTCGGGCCTTGCGCTACGTGAACTCTCGATGGGCATGACGGAAGACTTCGAAGTGGCGATCCAGGAAGGTGCAACGATGGTACGAATCGGACGGGCCGTATTCGGCGAGCGCGCCAAATGATGAAGCTCGGCTTTATCGGCGGCGGTAACATGGCCGAGGCGCTGATCCGCGGCCTGCTCGAAAAAAAACTCTTCAAGCCCGCGGACGTGATTGTCTCCGACGTCGCCGCGCCGAGGCGGCGCAAGCTCACGCGCGCTCTCAGGGTCGCAACCACGGCCGATAACCTCGAAGTGCTGGCTGAGGCGCGCACGATCGTGCTCGCGGTCAAGCCTCAGCAGATCGACGCGGTGCTGAGCGAGATCGCTTGCGCGTTCGCCCCGGCGTCGCGTGCCGGCGGGCCGCGAGCGCAAAGGCCTATCGCTCCAAGGGATCGGCTTTTCATCTCGATAGCGGCCGGGATCACGCTTGCGCGCCTTGAGGCCGCGCTCGGCCGGGACTCGAGGCTGGTGCGCGTGATGCCCAATGCGCCCGCGATGGTTGGGCGCGGGATGGCCGCTATCGTGCGCTCGCGCGGCGCCTCGAAGGCCGACGAAGCGTTCGCGCTCAAAATTTTCCGCGCGGTTGGCGACGCCGTGGCGCTCAAGG
Source organism: Deltaproteobacteria bacterium (assembly GCA_021827465.1). The sequence goes on from JAKAVX010000066.1 coordinate 6,353, forward strand.
ACGAATCGATGCTCGACGCGGTGACCGCGCTTTCCGGAAGCGGCCCCGCCTACGTTTACCTGTTCATCAAGGCGCTCGCCGACGCGGCCGTCAGCCAGGGACTGCCCGCCGATCTCGCGCTTCGGATGGCGCTGAAAACCGTCGAGGGCGCCGAGTATAATATGCGGATGTCGAAGCTCACTCCCGAAGAGTTGATCCGCATCGTCGCCTCGCCGGGCGGAACCACCGAGGCCGCGCTCAAGCGGTTCGCGGCGGCGAATTTCTCTGGTATCGTAGCGGATGCAGTCAAAGCCGCGGCGAATCGCTCGCGGGAACTGGGTCGGAGCAACTAGGGTCAATCCTCGGTCTATATCGTGTACGCTTGGACTAATCTCGTCATCTTCATTGCGCAGATTCTTCAGCAGATTCTCACGATCTACTTCTATATCGTGATCGTCTCGGCGGTGCTTAGCTGGGTCGAACCGAATCCCTACAACCCTATCGTTCGATTCCTCTATTCGGTCACCGAGCCCGTCTTCGACTGGATACGCGAACGCCTGCCGGTTTTCTTCGGCGGAATTGATTTCTCGCCTCTCGTCGTCATCGTCGCGATCTATTTCTGCCAGGGATACCTGATACCGACTCTGGAACAAGCACTCATCCCTGGCTTGCGATGAACCGCATCCTGAGCCCTGAAGGCCTCGGGTCGCCGCCGCCCTGGCTCAGGCTCTCGCAGGGCTCTGTCACGATAGAAATTGCCGCGCGGCCCGGTTCGCCCCGGCGCGGAATCATCCGCGTCGGCGAGCAGGGCCTGGTGATCTGCCTTGGCGCGCCCGCTGAAAAGGGCAAGGCAAACCAGGAGCTGGTGGAAATTGTCGCGGACCTTGCGGGGGTTCCGCGTGCCGCGGTCAGTATCGTTAGAGGCGCCGGAACCCGGCGAAAAGTGCTCAGAATAACCGCCGCCGACAACGTTTCCGCCGCGAAAAGACTCCTTGAAGCCGCGTCCGCGCGAGGCTGAGACAGGCCGGGCGAATAAAGGTCGAAGCGAAAGCGTCCAATTGACAACCTCGCAACCGGTGGTTACGTCTAGGTTGCGGACGTTTGATTGCGACAGCAGTTTCTACCATGCCTATTTACGAGTACAAGTGCGATAAGTGCGGAGTCTTTGAAGTAACCCAGCGGATCACCGAGGATCCGCTTCGGCGCTGCCCGACCTGCAAAAGCAAGGTCGAGAGAATCCTTTCGGCCAGTTCCTTCATCCTGAAGGGCAGCGGATGGTACGCCACCGATTACGGACGCAAGGGCAGCGGCATCTCCTCGTCGAGCTCATCGAGCGGCACCAACGGCTCCTCGTCGGAGTCGAGCACGTCCAGTTCGACCGCGGAGAGTTCGAAGACCACGGAAAAGCCGGCCACCAACAAATCCGCCGACTGACGCGCGCCTTTTTACCGTTTATGAAGCCGCGGGGTAGCCTGCCCTGCGGCTTTTCTGTTTCAATTACCAATCGTTTCCAAACGGGAGCGCGCCGGCGCACGATAATCGCGCCGCGCCTTTCAAAAGGGAACCACATGATGCGTGCGATCGTTGTCGACAACGGCCTTGTGTTCAGGCGCGATTACCCCCGGCCAGCGCCAACGCCGGGCGAGAGTATCGTGCGGGTGCTGACCGCCGGCGTTTGCGGCACGGACCTTGAACTCGCGCGCGGCTACATGGGCTGGCAGGGCGTGCTCGGCCATGAATTCGTGGGCGAGGTCGTCGAGAGCGATACGTGCGGGCTCGCCGGGCGGCGGGTCGTCGGCGAGATAAACGCCGCGTGCGGGCGATGCCGGCTGTGCGCGCAAGGCCTCGAGCGCCATTGTCCGAACCGCACCGTGCTCGGCATCCTTGGCCGCGACGGCGCCTTCGCCGATTTCCTCACGCTCCCTGACAAAAACCTTCATCCGGTGCCCGGTTCGGTTCCCGACGAGTTGGCAGTGTTCACGGAGCCGGTTGCCGCCGCCTATGAAATCCTCGAACAGAGGAAGTTTCCGCGAAACTATCGGATTCTCGTCCTTGGCGACGGCCGGCTCGGCGCTCTCGCCGCGATGGTGCTGGCGGCGGAGGACTATGACGTCACCGTCGGCGGACGCCATCGCGAGAAGCTCGCGGCGCTCGCCGCGCTCGGCCTTTCGACGCAACTCGAAGCCGCAGTCGAGGGCGGTTACGACGTGGTGATCGATTGCACCGGCTCGGGCGCGGGTCTCTTGCGCGCGCTCGAACTGGTCCGCCCGCGCGGAACCGTGGTGCTCAAGAGCACCGCCGCGGCGGGCGCAAATCTCAACCTTGCACGCGCGGTGGTGAACGAAATAACGATGCTGGGCTCGCGATGCGGCCGGATGGGCCCGGCGCTCGACGCGCTGGCCGCGGGCCGGCTCGACCCGCGCCCGCTTATCTCGGCTGTCTTTCCACTCGACGACGGTCTGGCGGCCCTTGAGGCCGCCGGCAAGGCGTCGAATTTCAAAATCCTGCTCAAGGTCTCGTGAGCGCGCAGCGTTCGAAACACGGCTGGGCCACCGACGCGCCGCGCCCAGTCATCCTTGCGGGAATCGACACGGGCGGCACCTTCACCGATCTCGTCGCGATAGCCGACGGCCAGTTACTGGTGCACAAGGTTCCGTCCACGCCCGACGATCCGGCGCGCGCGGTGATGACGGGGCTTGCCGAGATGCTGGGCGCGTCCGCGCCTTCGCTTCTCACCTATAGTTCGACGGTCGCGACCAACGCGCTGCTCGAAGGCAAGGGCGCGCGCGTCGCACTGTTCACCAACGCCGGCTTCGAGGATCTGATCGAAATCGGCCGCCAGAACCGTTCGGAACTTTACGCGCTTTCGCCGTCGCGTCCCGCGCCGCTGGTCTCCCGCGCGATGCGCCACGGAGTTGCCGAGCGAACGCTTTTCGACGGCTCGGAACTGAAACCGCTCTCGCGCGCCGAGCTTAGAT
>JAKAVX010000067.1 GCA_021827465.1 Deltaproteobacteria bacterium
CTACTGGCGCGGGAATCGGGGCGAGCCGATTTGAACGGCCGACCCCCTGCTCCCAAGGCAGGTGCGCTACCAGGCTGCGCCACGCCCCGAGTCCCTATCGATTAACATACGCGCGATAGTCGTCTCAACAGTGTCCCGCAAAAGCCGCATTATTCCATCGGATTTTGTGCCGCTTTGCGCAGGTTCTCCGGCTCCGCAGTCGTCTGTGCCGATCATTTGCCGCTATAAGAGCCATCGCTAAGGCGCAGATCGTTACAATCCCGCTCGAATCCCGAGCTTTTCCGATTGGCATCCGCGATGCGTCAGTCATCGTTCGGAAAGCCATGTGCTTGTCTCCACCAGAAAAGGCAGGCTTAATTGAATTCGTGCCTCGTCTCGCAAGTCTGCTGATGGCCGCGGTTCTGATGCTGTGGCCTGCGCCCTACCCGATGGCGAACTGCCAGGCCGCCGCCGGATGCGCTGGCGCCGGCGTCTCGAGACCCGCGCAGATCGCTTCGCACTCATGCTGTTGCGGCGCGCACGCGTCATACTGCGAACAGGCCGCCGCCTGCGGAATGGGACAGGCGTGCACCGGCGAACCAGCCCTAACCGGCGCCGTGGAATCCTGCTCCGTGGCCCATATCGCCGACGCCGGCGCGCGTTCGACGCGCCTTGGCGTTGATTTTCATCGCGTTCGCACGCGTTCGAATTGGGACCCTCCGAACACGCATCCAACTCCATCTTTCATAGCGCTGCACGCACTCCTGATCTGATCCGGCTTAACCCGTCCAGGATCGATTCCCGGATTTATTGAAGGCGGAAGGTTGACCCACGCGCCCGACGGGCACGGCGGCGTCGAAGCTCAGTTCAGCGAGGTGTTCACGTGCACAAGCGCAACATTGCCGCGCTCATAATCCTGGCGCTCGCGATTGCGGCTGCTCCGGCAACGGTCCGCGCCGCGAATCCGTCCGGCGCCGAACCGCAAGCGGCCGGCGAATCCGATCTCAAGCGCCATTCTTCGCTCGAAGCGGTGCAGGCGTACGCAGCCGGGCACAATCCCGAAATCCGCGCCGCGCGCGAGGCGTGGCAGGCCTCTCAGCGGAGCATCACGATCGATCGCTCCTGGGAGAACCCGATGGTCGAGTACATGCCCGATACCTACAACATGGCTGAGACCCGCTCGGGCCCTCAGACCACTGGTTTCGGCGTCTCACAGGAGATTCCGTTTCCCGGCAAGCTGACGCTCAAGGGACGGATCGCGGATCAAAAGGCGCGTGCGGCGCTCGAAAACTTAAAGGCCGTCGAACAGGAGATCGCACGCCGCGTACGGGCGCGTTACGCCGATTACTACTACGCCGAGCGCGCCCTGGAAGTGAACGCCGAAACGACGCTCCTGACGCGCCAGTTCGAGTCGATCGCGCAGGCGAAATACCGGGTCGGAAAGGTTTCCGAGCAGGACGTAATCCAGGCGCAGGAGCAACTGAGCCTGCTTGCGGCCCAGCGGATCGATTTTGAGAAGGCGCGCAACGTCGCCCTTGGCGCTCTCAACGCGCTGCTCGATCGCCCGGCCCGCGCGAAGATCGGAAGACCGCGCGAGATGGGCGTCGGCCAAGCCGCGGCCACGCTCGACACGCTCATCGCGGAGGCGCGCGCCGCCCGTCCCGAACTCAAGGCCGAAGACCATCTGATCGGCGCCCGCCAGGAATCGGTCAAGCTCGCGAAGATGGGTTATCTGCCCGATTTTTCGATCGGCGGACAGTATATCGGGATCGGCAACCAGGGCGTCCCGGGCTTCAACAAGGACGGCCACGACATCTGGACGGCGACGATCGGGCTCTCGATACCGATCTGGCTCGACCGCGTGAAGGCTGGTGTCGACCAAGCCGGCGCGCAACTGCTCGAACAGAAATACGCGCGGCGCAACGTGCAGGACACCGTGGCCGACCAGGTTCAAACCGCATACGAGCGGCTGCGCGCGTCGGCCCGCAACGAGCGAATCTACCAGACCACGCTTATGCCGCAGACGGCGCAGAGAATCGCCGCGGCGCAGGCCGGTTACCAGACCGGGATCGTCGATTTCCTCACATTGATTGACAGCCTCAAGTCGTACGAGAACGCGCGGCTGCTTCGCTATCGCGCGGTGCTGGACTATCAGACCGCCGCCGCCGATCTGACTCGCGCGGTCGGCCGCCCGGTGGCGGGAGTGCTCAAGTGATGCGTCCCATGAAGTTTCATATGAAGTTCGAAAAATATGCCCTTGCCCCGCTCACCGTTGCGATTCTTGCGCTCGCCGGATGCGGCCGCGTTCCCGGGCCGACGGCTCGCGCGGCTACCCACGAGACCGCCGCTCCGAAATCCGCGGCGACGCCCGGCGCTAAGATCCTTTACTGGAAGTCCTCGATGATTCCCGGCTTTCGCTCCGACAAGCCCGGCAAGGACTCGATGGGCATGGACCTGGTTCCAGTTTACGCCAGCGAAGTATCGGCCGGGCTTCCCGGCACGGTCGCGATCGATCCGCGCACCGTCCAGGACATCGGCGTCAAGACCACGGCAATTCGCCGTAAACTGCTCACGCGGGACATCCGCACCATCGGCCGAATCGATTACGACGAGCGGAGGGTGACGGACGTCTCGCCCAAGATCGGCGGATGGGTCGAGACCCAGTACGTTAATTTTCCCGGCCAGATCGTTCGCAAGGGCGAGCCGCTCGGGACGATCTACAGTCCCGAACTGGTCTCAACCGAGCAGGAGTACCTGAACGCGCTTCATTTTCAGAAGGAACTGAGCGCGAGCCCGCTTGCCGACGCAGTCACCGGCGCGCGCAACCTCACCCAGTCGGTCGAAACGCGGCTTCGCTACTGGGACATTACCGGCGCGCAGATAAGGGCGCTTCGCGAGCGCGGCAGGATCACGCGCACGATGGTTCTTCACGCGCCGTTCAGCGGAATCGTCCTCAAGAAAAACGTCTTCCAGGGCGGATACGTGAAGCCGGGCGACTCGATGTATCAGCTCGCCGACCTGTCGCGGGTCTGGGTCTACGCCGACGTCTACGAGTACCAGGCGCCGTGGATAAGCGCGGGCCAGGACGCCACGATGACGCTTGCGTACCAGCCGGGTGCCGTTTTCCACGGCCGCATCATCTACGTCTACCCGTACCTGAACCGGAAGACCCGCACGATCGAAGTCAGGATGGAATTTCGCAACGGACCGGGTTTCGAACTCAAGCCCGGGATGTGGGCCGACGTGAATCTCAAACCCGCGGTCTCGCGCGAGGCGCTGGTGATTCCGGTCGACGCGGTGATCCGCACCGGTACCAGGAATTACGCGATTCTCGCACTGGGCGACGGTCATTTCGCCCCGCGCGATATCAAGCTCGGCGCGCAGGCCGGCGATTACTACGAGGTGCTGGCCGGTCTGACCGCGGGCGAGCGCGTCGTCGACTCCGCGGAGTTCCTGATCAACTCCGAGAGCAGCCTGCAATCCGCCTTCGGCAAGATGACGTGGACGCCGCCGAAAGCGGAAGCTGCGCCGCCGATTCAGCATCCGCATTCATCGAGAGGCGCCGCCGGTCGCGGCCCCGCGATGCCGGGTATGGGGAGTGACCGGCCATGATCAAGCGAATCATCGAATGGTCCGTCCGCAACCAGTTCCTGGTGGGCGTGATCGTCGTCGCGCTTGCCGGAGCGGGCATCTATGCGGTTCGCAACATCCCGGTCGACGCGCTGCCCGACGTGAGCGATGTGCAGGTGATCATCTACACCGAATGGCCCGGGCAGCCGCCGCAGATCGTTGAGGACCAGGTGACCTACCCGATTACGACCACGATGCTCGGAGTTGCGAACGTCAAAGTCGTTCGCGGCTACTCGTTCTTTGGCTACTCGTTCGTGTACGTCATCTTCAAGGACGGGACGGACATCTACTGGGCGCGAAGCCGTGTCCTCGAATACCTGAGTTCGCTTGAGGGGCGGATGCCGCCTGGAGTCACGCCCCAGCTCGGCCCTGACGCGACGCCCGTCGGATGGGTGTACGAATACGCGCTCGTTGACCGCAACGGTAAACAGAACCTCGCGCAGTTGCGCACCCTGCAGGACTGGTATCTTCGCTACCGGCTTCAAGCCACTCCCGGAGTGGCGGAAGTCGCAAGCCTCGGCGGCTCCGTCAAACAATACCAGGTGGTGCTCGATCCCAATAAGCTCCTCGCCTACGACATCCCGATCGGAAAGGTGATCCGCGCGATACGGCGCAGCAACAACGACGTCGGCGGCCGCGTGATCGAGTACGGCGAGACCGAGTACATGGTCGAGGGTATCGGCTATATCCGCAATCTCCGCGACATCGACAATATCCCCGTGGGCGTGGACTCGAAGGGAACACCGATACTCATCCGCGACATCGGCACGGTCCAACTCGGACCGGATATGAGGCGCGGCGCAGCGGAACTCGACAACCTGGGCGACACGGTCGTCGGCATCATCGAGATGCGCTACGGGAACAATGCGCTCGAAGTGATCAACCGCGTCAAAAGAAAGCTTGCCGAGATAGCGAAGACGCTTCCACCGGGGGTCGAGATCGTGCCGGTGTATGACCGCTCCGGGCTTATCCATCGCGCGCAGAACACGCTCAGGCAGAAGCTCATCGAGGAAAGCATCATCGTCGGCCTCGTCTGTATCGTCTTTTTGTTCCACTTCCGCTCGGCTCTGGTCGCGATAGTCACGCTGCCGCTTGGAATCCTGATGGCGATGACGGCGATGTACGCGCAGGGAATGGTAGCCAATATCATGTCGCTCGGCGGAATCGCGATCGCGATCGGCGCGATGATCGACGGGGCGATCGTGATGATCGAGAACGCGCACAAGCATCTGGAGCGCGACCGCGGCCTCAAGCCGCACTGGGACATAATTATCGACGCCGCAAAGGAAGTCGGTCCGGCGCTGTTTTTCTCGCTCCTCGTGATCGCGGTCGGGTTTCTTCCCGTGTTCGCGCTTACTGGCCAGTCGGGAAGGATGTTCAAGCCGCTCGCCTACACCAAGACCTACGCGATGGCGGCCGCGGCGTTGCTCTCGATAACCCTGGTGCCGATCCTGATGGGATATTTGATTCGCGGCCGAATCCGGCCCGAGATGGAGAACCCGCTGAACCGTCTGCTCGTGTGGATGTACCGGCCGGCGCTGCGATGGGCGCTCAGGTTCAGGTGGCTCGTGCTTGCGGCTGCGGCGTTGATTCTCGCGCTCACGATTGCGCCGTACGAACGGCTCGGCTCCGAGTTCATCCCTCCCCTCAACGAGGGCGATCTGCTCTACATGCCATCGCTTCTGCCCGGGGTGTCGATCACCGAGGCGGTTGCGGTTGCGCAGCAGACCAACAGGATCATCATGCAATTCCCCGAGGTCAGGCACGCGCTGGCCAAGGTGGGCCGCTCGACCTCGCCGCTCGATCCTGCGCCGCTCGAGATGATGGAGACGACGATCGATCTCAAGCCCCGGTCGCAGTGGCCGCCAGGCATGACGATTGGCAAGCTCACGCGGGAAATGAATCGCGCGATCAATTTTCCCGGCGTGGTCAACGCGTGGACGATGCCGATCAAGAACCGGATCGACATGGTCTCGACCGGAATCAAAACTCCTGTCGGCATCAAGATCAGCGGTCCGAATCTCGACGTTTTGGAAAAGTTGGGCAAGGAAGTGGAACCGCTCGTCCGCAAGCTGCCGGGGACGCGAAGCGTTTATGCCGAAAGGGTCACGGGTGGTTATTACCTGGACTTCGTGGTCAAACGGCGCGCGGCGGCGCGTTATGGGCTTACGGTCGGAGACGTTGAAGATGTGATCCAATCCGCCATCGGCGGCGAGAACGTATCGCGCACTGTCGAGGGCCTCGAGCGCTTTCCGATCAACGTCCGCTACGGGAGGGGGCTTCGTTGGACGCCGGAGCAACTCGATCGCGTGCTGATTCCCACGCCCACCGGCGCGCAAATTCCGATAAGCCAGGTCGCGTACATCTTTACGCGCATGGGTCCCCCCTCGATCAAGACCGAGGGTGCGCGCCCACAGGCATGGATCTATGTCGATATCGATCCCACACAGGACGTTGGAACTTACGTCGCGCGGGCGAAACGGGCGATCGAGCGCGAGGTCAAACTCCCGCCCGGCTACGCGATTGAATGGAGCGGCCAGTACGAGTACATGCAGGAGGCCCGCGCGCGGCTCGTGATAATCGTGCCGGTCACCCTCGCGATAATCTTTCTGCTCCTCTACCTGAACTTCGGAAGCGTCGTCGAGGTGCTGATCGTGATGCTGGCGCTGCCGTTCGCGCTGGTCGGGGGCATCTGGTTCATGTACCTGCTCGGCTACAATATGAGTGTGGCCGTGGCGGTCGGATTTATCGCGCTCGCGGGCGTCGCCGCCGAGACCGGCGTCGTGATGATCATCTACCTAGATGAAGCGTTCGAGGCCCGGCGCAGGACAAAGGAAGCGCTTGGACTTGAGGACCTCTATGATGCGATCATGGAGGGCGCGGTCGAGCGGGTGCGCCCGAAAATGATGACCGTGTGCGCGATTATCGCGGGCCTGCTGCCGATCATGTGGAGTTCCGAGACGGGAGCCCAGCTGATGAAACGGATCGCGGCGCCGATGGTCGGCGGGATGATATCCTCCACCGCGCTGACGCTGATTATCATCCCGATTCTCTACGAAATCTGGCGCGGCTATCAGATACGCCGTCGAAACCCCGATGAAGACTAACTCGAAACCGTTGTGCGTAGCGGTCGCGCTTGCCGTGTTCGCCGCGACGGCGACGGGACTCGCCGGATGCGACCGGATCGAGACGCTCATCCATGGCAACCGCTGTGTGCTCAGCGATCGCGCTATCCATCCGGGCACGGCGACCGAAGTCGCGGTCGGAGGCGGTCCTTCGGGCCCCGCATGCTGTATCCGGTGCGCGATCACCTACGCGCAGCAAACCGGCAAGAAGGTCCGCGTAATCTCGGTTACGGATTACCTGACCCATAAGCAGATTAAACCGGACCGGGCCTTTTACGTGACCGGCAGCAATGTCGCGCCTTGCGTCGGGCCGCCGATGAAAGCGACTGCGGGCCGCCGCGAATGTTGCATGCTCGGGTTCGATCGATGCGCTCCGAGCACGCTTGCCTTCGCCGACGAGCAGGACGCGATCCGCTTCCAAAGGGAACACGGAGGCCGTATCGAGACATTCGCCGAACTGGTGCGTTCGACCGGCGGAAGGCTTGTCGCCGCAAGCAGATAACGGGGGGCCCGTGCTGATTCGCGGCGGCCCGATACTTGCTCAGGCATAGTCGCGGTTGGTTCGCGTACCGCGCGTAACCATAGGCGCGGCTCAGGAGGAGATGGTGGCGTCGCCGTCCTCGCCCGGAGTTTCAAGGCTGCTCGATGCCGAAAAACGCGCCGACGAGATTACCCTTCGGGCCCGTGAGGAAGCCGAACGGATCGTCGCCGACGCGCGCAAGCGCGCCGGGCAAATCCTCGCAGGCGAGGGCGCCGGCGCCGAAGGTGATCACGAGGCGGCGCGGATCAGGCGGGAGGCCGACGCCGAGAAGACCCGGATCGCGCGCGAAACCCGACTGCATATCGAGCACATTCGAAAGCTCGCCGAAAGCCGTCGCGCCGAGGCGCTCGAACGCCTCGTCAAGGCCCTGTTCGGCCAATCATGATCGCGAAGGCATCGCGCTACTCCCTTCCGATTGCGAAAATTCGCGCTTCGATGGGCGATCTCCTGGGCGCGCGCGAGTATGCGATGCTCGTTCACGCGCCGAGCCTCGAGGAGATGATGGCCGCGCTTCGGACGACAGCCTATGCGCCCGCGCTCAGGGCCGCAGATGTGAATTTCGCAACAGCCGTGCGCCGCTTTCGCCTGTCGAAGGCCGAACGGCTGGTCGCGACGCTTCCGGCCGGCGCGCTGGGGCTTTGCCGCACGTTTCTCTCCCGCTTCGAACTCGAAGCGCTCAAGGTGATCCTGCGCGCGATCGTCGCCGGAACCGAGCCGCGAAAAACCCTTTCGACGCTTCAGCCGATGCCGGCGCGCTCCGCGCTTCCGATCGAAAGATTGCTCGCCGCGAAGACGCTCGAAGACGCGGCCAAAACGCTCGCTGGAACTCCCTATGCCGCGCCGGTCAAAGAGGGATTGGAACGGGCAGCCGAGGAAGCGGCGGGAGCGAAGAAGGCGCCGTGGACGCTCAGCGAAGTCGAAGCGCATCTCGACCGATCGTTCCTCATCCGGATGGCGCGCGCGTCGGATGCCTTCTCGGGCGAGGAAAACCGGATCGTCGGCCGGCTGCTCGGTGTGCTGATCGATGCGATCAACGTGCTTTGGACCGAACGGCTCCGAAGGACGTTCCATCTCTCGCCCGAAGCGGCTGCGCGCCGTCTTTGCCCCGCGGGCTTTTACCTCGATACTGCGAAGAAGCGCGCGACGCTCGCGCAATGGGACGGCGAAGGGCAGCCGCCTTTCGTCGCGGTCGGGCTGGAAGAGGCCGGTCCGGCGCTTCGAATCTCGATGATGCGGATGCTTGCACGCGAGGCGCGCCGTCCGCTGTTCGCGATACCGTTCCAGGCGGGCGTGGCGCTGAGTTACCTGGTGCTGGGCGATCTCGAGACCGCCGACCTGGTCGCGCTCTACGAGGGCCGGCGATGGGGCAGGAACCCGATGCAACTCGTCGACGGTCTCATCCGGTTCCACGGCGCGGCGCTGGCCGGAGGCGAAGTTGCTTAGGCCGGTTCAACTCGTTCGGGCCGATATCTACGTGCTCGAAGCGCGGGTCGAGCGGGTCACCTGGGCGCTCGCGCGGCTCGGACTGCTGCACCTGGTGAACGTGCGCGAGGCAGTCGCCCGGGCTGAGCCGGTGCTCGACGTGTCGCAGGTCGAGATGGAGCGTCGCTACGGGGCGATCCTTGAGCGAAGCAAGCGCCTGATGGAACTGCTCGCGCTCGGTTACGAGCCGTTCGGCCTCGAGGTCGAAAGCGTTTCCGAGCAGGAATTCGAAAACCTCGAAAAAGAGCTTGAGGCGCTGGAAAAAGTCCTGCCTCAGCTCAACGACCGCGTGCGCCGGCTCAGGGAATCGCGCCCCGCGGCCAAACGCCGCACCGAGATTCTGCGGATGCTCTCCGAGGCGGCTGTCGAACCAGCTCAGCTCGTAAAGTCGGGGCGGCTCGCGATGCACGTCGGTGTCATCCCGGCAGAACGCTTCGC
>JAKAVX010000068.1 GCA_021827465.1 Deltaproteobacteria bacterium
ATCCCGGTCACGACTGAAGCGGTGACCTTGGTGGTGCCGAGATGGCCGAGCGTCTCTTCTCCGCCGCGCGGGAAGCATCGGTTGAGCCGGCGCTGGATCTCTTCGGCCTTTTCGAACTCGCGCGCCTTGAACGCGCGCCTTAGCGCGACCGCTGCCGGTACGGCGAAAATATTGATGAAGCCGCCCGCCGCGCCGAGCATCAGGCCTGCGAGCAGCGCGCGAAACGTGTTGTAGATATCGGCGCGCCCGCCGACCTCGTCATAGAGCGCTTCGAGATGTTGCAGATCGGTCAGAACTTCCTTGAAGGCTGCGACATTCGGAATCGAGGCGAGCCTGCCGGCGAATCTGGGCGTGATAGTGAACTTGCTAAGCGCCGGATTGTGATAGACGACCACCGGAAGATCGCCTGCCTCCGCGACCATCCGGAAATGCCGCTCGACCTCGGTCTCGCCGCATCGCCAGTAATACGGCGGGATCACCTGCTGCGCGTCGTAGCCCATCCGGCCAGCGATTCGCGCGTAATGCAGGGTTTCGAGCGTCGTCGCGCCCGAGGTCATCGCGACGGCCGAAGTATCGGGGCGCTTGCGCGCCTCTTCGAGCACGATTTCGAAAACCCGCACACGCTCGGATTCGTTCAGATGGAGAAACTCGCCAATACTGGGCGCGGCGACGACGCCGGCGGCGCCCTTTTCGAGCGCCCATCGCACTTCGCCGCGCAACGCTTCCTCGTTCAGCTGGAAATCGTCGGTGAACGGCGTCACCAGCATCGCGATAATTCCATGTGAGAGCTTCACTAGAGCCTCCATCCAGGTCAGTCGCTCGGCGCGAAGAAAAAGATCGCCTGCCCCGTGCCGATCGCGGATTCGTACTTGCCAAATTGCTCGCCGCGCCACTTCCACGCGCCGGCGCCCATTGCGCCCGCCATCATCAGGTAATGCGAAAAGCGGCCCTCGGGTGAGCAGTGCGCGCGAAAATCTTGGGCCGCAGCGGTTATCTCATCATGCGCGCCTTCGCGGAACCATTGCATGATGCGCTCGTCGTAGAGTCGGTTTGCGGTCGAGCTGATGTCGTCGGGCGAAGCCGAGGCGCGCTCGAGCACGTGATCGTAGTCCCAGAAACGATGCGACAGGCCGCCGGACGCGACCAGTACCACGCGGCGCGAGCAGCGCCGGATCGCTTCGCCCAGCGCCGCGCCGAACGCGAGATCGTTTGCGACCGACGCGATCTGGCATACGCCGACCGAGAGCACGCGGCGGCGGCGCTCGGGATTCAGATAATGCATCACGTTGAGCGTCGGATAATGGAGCGGCAGGTTGGGATGGGCCGAGGCGAGCGCGCGAATATCGCGCTCGCACGTGGTCCGTTCGATGGTTTGTGCGAGTTCCGTATCGCCCGCGTAGTCGTACTTTAGCCCGTGGAGCATCGCGGGCAGCTCCTCCGAGGTGTAGACGCCGGAAAGCCGCTCGTGCGCGTTGAGCACGTACTCGAGCGTCGTGAACCAATGCGTGTCGAAGATTACGAAAGTGTCGAAATCGAGCGCGCGCAAGCGCTTTTCGAGCGCCGGCATCGCCTCGTAAAAGGTCGTAACGTGACGGCCCATGTAGGCCTTTCGCGCCGCAGGATCCATGATCATCAGGCGCGGGACATGGGTGGTGAATACCGCGGCGACGACTTCTCCCATCTCATTTTTCCTCGCCGTAGGTCATGCACACGAGCTTCGGCTCGGTCCAGAACTCCAGGCTGTAGCGCCCGCCCTGACGGCCGAGCCCGCTCTGCCTGGCTCCGCCGAAAGGCGTTCTCAGATCGCGGAGGAAAAAACTGTTCACCCAGACCATCGCGGTCTTCAGGCGATCGGCGACCCTGAGCGCGCGTTCGATTTTCGAGGTCCATAGATACGCGGCAAGGCCGTAGCGGCTCGCGCTGGCGAGCGCGACCGCCTGGTCTTCTTCGTCGAAGCGCTCGACGGTCAGAACCGGCCCGAAGATTTCCTCGCAAACCGCGTGCGAGCGCGAGGTCAGGCGATCGAGGATGGTCGGGAGATAATAGAAGCCCTCGGCGGGACGCTCGGGCGCTTTGCCTCCGGTGAGGATCTCCGCGCCCTCGGCCGCGGCCTCCGCGACGAACGAGTGAACGCGCTCGCGATGCGCCGCGGAAATAAGCGGGCCGTACTCGGTTTTATCGTCGAGCGGGTCGCCGATGCGCAGCCTGCCGACTTCGTCGAGCAGCATCGCGACGAAGTCCGACGCGATCCGCGATTCGACCAGGAGCCGCGAGCCGGCGACGCACGACTGTCCCTGGCTGCGGAAAATCGAGCGCGCCACGCCGCTCGCCGCGCGTTTCAGGTCGGCGTCGGCGAAGACCAGGTTGGGCGACTTGCCGCCCAACTCGAGCATTACGCGCTTTAGCGATTCGGCCGCACCCGCCATCACCTTGCGCCCCGTCGCCACTCCGCCCGTGAACGCCACCGCGTCAACGTCGGGATGGGTGACGAGCGCGCTTCCGGTCTCGGCCAGGCCCGAAACGACATTCAGCACTCCGGGCGGAAGCTTCGCTTCGACGGCGATGTCGCCGAGCGCGATACAAGTGAGCGGCGCGAGTTCGGAGGGTTTGAGCACGCAGGTGTTTCCGGCGGCAAGGCATGGGCCGAGATTCCACGTCGCGAGCATCAGCGGCGAATTCCACGGGATGATGATCGCGCCGACGCCGAGCGGCGGACGCGCCGTCACGTTGACCAGCCGGACGTCCGCGCCGAGAAATTTGGCGTCGCCGAAGGACGCTTCCTGGGTCCACGATTGGGCCGCGGCGGCGAAAAATCGCAAATTGCGCGCGGCGCGGGCGACGTCATGATTGACGCACTCGGAGACCGGCTTTCCGACGTCGCGGGCCTCGAGCGTGCCGAGTTCGCGCGCGCGCCTTTCGATCCCGTCGGCCATTCGGTTGAGTGCGTTCGCGCGTGCCTCGGCGCTCATCCGCGGCCACGGCCCGCTGTCCGCCGCTTCGCGCGCCACCGCGATCGCATGCGCGACGGTCTCAAGTCCGGCATCGGCGACGAGCGCGAGTTCCCGTTCCAAGGCCGGTTCGACGTCGGTGAAGGTGCGGCGCTCGTGCGGTTCGATATAGCGTCCACCCACGAAGGGTCGGGTCTCGATTTGTCTTTCCATCGGACACTTTTTTTCGAGGACTTTTGCTTTCGCGCCTCAAAGGCCCCGTTGGCGATTATATCGTTGTGCGCGCGGGCGGCGAGAACTTCGTCTGGTACGCCTTTGCGTCTTGACCGGCGCGATGGATTGGACCTAATCTCGGGCCAGTATTGCGCCGCGCGTCGATCGACTGTGGCCGACCTACCGTCCATTATTCCGCTTTTTCCGCTGCCCAATCTCGTGCTGTTTCCTGGCGTCTCGGTGCCGCTTCACATCTTCGAGCCACGCTACCGCGAGATGGTGTCCGACATTGCGCCCACCCACGGGACAATCGGAATGATCCTGCTGAAGGGCGACTGGGAGCGTGAATACTATGCTCAGCCGGATGTCTTCAATGTCGGATGCGCGGGGCGGATTGGCGGACTCGTCAAGCTGCCCGACGCGCGCTACAACATGGTGCTCGAAGGGCTGAGCGAATTCCGCGTCATCCGCGAGATCCGCGGGCGATCGTACCGGCAGGTCGAACTGCAATGGATTCCAACGCCTGCGTCGGCGCTGCGGCTAGATCAGGAACTGATGGACGGGTTGCGCGAGATGTTGGTGAGCTACGTGGGAGACGTGGCGGCGCAGGCCTGGCAGTCGTTGGTTGAGCGGGGGCTGACCGGCGCGCAACTGGTCAACTTTATTTGCTTTCATCTCGACATCACGCCGCTGGAGAAGCAGACCCTGCTTGAGGCGGGCGCGGACCGGGTGAATTGCCTGTTCGACATTCTGACGTTCAGGCTCGAGGAGCGTAAAGCGGGCGGTTCCGGCGGTATTCAGTAGGCGCCGTGCGTTTCATCCGAGACTTCCAGCGGCAGCGATTCGACACAGATTGATCAGAATTGCAACAGGTGTTGACGATGGCTCAACGCTCAAGTGGCGTGTTACGCCAAGAGAACTTTTTGGTAGCGCTCATCAGGCCTGCGGCGGCAAATACGTCACGGATCGCGCAAATGGGCTACAAATTTGCCGATCTTTAAAGCACCTCGCACAATGCGGCAGGATTCGCGAAGCGCGAACGATTGCGCGGAAATGCCAACAAATACGAGAGATTATTTACAGCCGGGCGTTAACCATCTGCTCCGGTTGGGCGTCTAGAATTCATTTCCCAGTAGGGCACGGAGCTTGCTTCAGGGATATGCCCAACAGGTTACCTAATCCGGGACGAGCAACATCTCGTCGCGTGCGGGGCCGGAAGACGCGATTACAATGGAATGGGAAAATAGCTCACTGGGATCCTTGTTTGTGCCGGACGTAATTACGCCGGAGCAATTCTACGATAGCAGGCGTGACGATAGCACTGTCAGGCCGGTCAAAAAGCTGATGATGGCGATTCTGGAAGACGCTCTGCGATGCTTCCAGAACAATATCGACGCCAAGAGTGGATCGCGTAAACGGGTCTTCCAGGAAGCCGAGGTATGGCTGTGCGGCGAAGGCGGCGAAGGTCCGTTCTCGTTCGAAATGGTGTGCGAGACGCTCGGAATTGAGCCCGAGTACCTGCGCTCGGGACTGAAGGAATGGCGCCGACAGCAACTCGACGGCATGTTCACGCGCCGGCTTGCACGCAGGTCACCAGTGGTGCGCGCCGGGCGTATCAGCTCGCCTTCGCGCCGTCACGGCAAGCGCGCGTCCGAAGCCTGAGTCCACATTTTAGGCGCGCCTGCCACGGCGCGTCTGTTTTCCAGTCAAGCGCAAAAGAAAAAGGCGGCAGGGAAGGATAACTCTCCTGCCGCCTTGGTCTTGTCGGGAGCCTTCCGCGGGACCGCTGTTCGGGCTTCCGCGGCGCTGTCGGCGTCAGTTCTTCGCTTCGGTCGCCGTCTTGCTCTTGGGCTTCACGCCTGGAGGAGGCGGCGGCACGTATCCCTTGGGCTGCGCGGCGGCCCATGCCTCGCAGCGGTTGATATCATCCTTGGATACGTTTTCATGTCCCATGATCTTCTCGTCGGACCATCCGAGCTTGGACTTTTCGAGATGGATGCCCGGGCAACGTACGCGCAGATTAAAATTTCTGATAGACCCTCCGGCCTGCGCAGTAGCCCCCGCAGTTGATGCCGTGCCGGACGACGCCCCCGCGCCTCCGGCTCCCCCTGATGCACATCCCGCGACCGACACTGCCAGCCCCAAGGCCAGCGCGAAACCAATCGTGCGTTTCATCGCATCCTCCTTCAGTGCGGGGCCCCCACTTGCCGAGCTGTCCCTGACCCAACGCTACTAAAGCGTTTTGAAAGCTCCGACAAAAATACACAAGAGGCGAAAATTAGCAACCCCTCTTCCAAGTGTTAGAGGGCCTGAAACAGGATGCGGCCATCCCGCTCGGTTTTTCGCGCTCTGCCGTTGAGATAGGCGTGCTCAAGGTGCGCAAGCGTCTCGAACGTCGCCGCCATCACGTGATAGATGGGGCGTTCCTCGTCTCCGAAGATCTGCTGCGAAACTTCAAAGGCGCACTGTGCCTTTGCCCGTGTCAGATCGAGCATCTCCGCTTCCCGATAATGATGATGCTCGATGAGCTGGTTAGCGCGGTGCCGATGGTCGTGGTAGACGCCGCCGTGGGCCGGAAGTACGGTTTCCACCTCGTACTTCTGGACTTTCATCTGCGAGTTCAGGAAATCGCCGAGTGGGTCACCGCCGGTCTCCGGATATATTCCGACGTGCGGCGTTATCTTCGGCAGCAGATGGTCGCCGACGACGAGAGTTTTTTCCTTGCGCAGATAGAGCACGCAATGGCCCGGCGCATGTCCGGGCGTCCATATCACCTCGAAGCTCCGCTCGCCGAGCGTGATCACGTCGCCATCGCGCAGGTAGCGGTCCGGATGGGTTACCGGGTGATACATGTCGGTGCCCATCCATGCCGGCCGCATCCCGGCGGCGGGAAACTGCTCGATCGGAAACCCGTGACGCTTGAAGAACTCGCGTGATTCGGGCCGATCATTCGGTCCCATCCTTCCGAACATCAGCATCCGATCCGCGCGCTCGGCCTCGAGCTGATGGACATAGACGGTCGCATGGCTGCGCTCGCGCAGTTCGCCCGACGCGCCGAAATGATCGATGTGATGATGGGTGCCGACGATGACGTTGAGATCCTTGATGCCGATTCCGACCTGCGCAAAGGATTCTTCGAGCGTCGCGACGCTTTCGGGCGAATTCATCCCGGTGTCAACGAGCGCCCATCCGCCTTTGCAATCGACCAGGTACACGTTGATGATCGTGGGCCTCATCGGAAGCGGCAGAAAGATTTCGTAAATTCCCGGAAGGACCTGGGTTATCTTGGCTGACATGTTTCAACGCATCCTGAACGAACGCGGGTTCGCACGGCCTTGGGACCGTTACGCTCCGCGATCGGAAACTGCGGGCCGAAGCGGTCCCGCGTGTACTGGCAGGCTGCCTCGCGCCGGGACTCCGCCAGGATGCGGTTGCGGCGCGCACCAGCTCTCATCACTCGTGGAGTTGGTCCTTCACAAGGAAAGAGAGCTTGACCCTGACTTTCCAGCGGGCAACCTTGTTGTTCTCGACGACCGCGGTAACGTGCGTCACCTCGGCGGTATGGATACCTGAGATAGTCACGCTCGCGCGCGACACCGCCAGGGACACCGCGTCTTCGATCGAGTTGCTCGAGATCCCGGTAAGCTCGATCGTTTTTTCCACCATGGCTCAAAACTCCCTGCATTCCGCCCCGGAGTTCATCCGGATTTGACGCCCGCCACGTACGGGCGCTACGGTTTGCCCAGCGTCGTGATTAGCGCACGCTAGGGATCCAAACAAGGCGCGTTCGCGATGGGGCCTTTAGCCGGCGAACTTCGCCCAGGGAGAGAACATTATGGCAAGCCAAGGACGACTCAGCCTGAAGAACATCGGTTACTCGATGCCGGCCGACGCACCGGCCTACCAGCGTCCACCTTATTACTATCGCGACACGCATTCCATCGCGATCGCCTTCGAGACCGATGCTGACGCCGCCCTTCAGGCATTACCCGAGCCGCTCACCTTGAGCGATCCGCCGACCGCGGTCCTTTCCTTCTATGATTACCGATGGTCGACGTTCGGCCCGTACAAGGAAGCGATCCTGTCGCTGTTCGTCGAGCACAAGGGACGCCCGCTCAACTACGTCATGCATATCGCGGTCACCACCGAACCGCCGATGCTTGGTGGACGCGAAATCTGGGGCTATCCGAAGAAGCTCGCCGCGATATCGCTCAGTAGCGAGCGCGACATGATCTTCGGAACCCTCGAGCGGCCGGCCGGAATCAGGCTCGCCAACGCGGTCGTGCGGCCCGAGCGTCCGATCACCAACGCCACCGGATGGGGCGGACGACCCGCGCTCAGCTTCAGGCTCATCCCTTCGCCCGAGCGCGACGCCGAGCGGCCCACCTGTGCGGAACTGATAGAAGCCGAGATCGATCAGAAGATCATCGAGGCTTGGGAAGGCACGGGTTCGGTATCCTTCCCCGACAATACAATCTTGGATCCGTGGAACCGGCTGCCGGTAAAGCGGGTGCTCTCGGCAAGCTATATCGTTTACGACATGACGCTCGGCTTCGGGAAGGTTATAGATCGCCTGCGCTAGCAGGAATTCCTGCTGAGACGGTCGTGCGAGCCGCTTCACGCCCTCGTTCGCGAGTACGCGGACGAGGGCGGGGTCGCTTCGCAAAGCACATAAAAGGGGGACTGCCGGTTGTGGCTATCAAAATAGAGAGCCCCGAAGGCGAGCAGGCACTCACTGATTTTGTGCTGTTTCACGACCGCGTGTACGAATACCGCGGCGCACGGTGGACCGCGCAGGTCCCGCTTCAGCTCCCGATCCTGGCCGGGGAGAGCGTGTTCTGCGAAGAGCGCGCCGTAAAGCCGTTTCTCGCGTTCGAAGACGGCGAGCCGGTCGCGCGCGCGGCCGCGATCGTCGACCAGCTTTATATCCGGCACTGGAACGAGCGGATCGGGCACATCGTGATGTTCGAGGCGATGCCCACCGCCCGCGACGCGGTCAAGCGCCTGATGGACGAGGCGTGCGAATGGCTGCGACGGCAAAACGTCGAAGCGGCGCGCGCCGGATTCGGGCTGCTCGAATTTCCCTTCGTGATCGACGACTACGAATCTCTTCCGCCCAGCACTTCGCGCCAAAACCCCGGCTATTACCATAACCTGCTCAAGGACGCCGGGTTCGAGACCGAGAAAGGCTGGGTCGACTACAAGATCAAGGTCACGCCCGAGCTTGTTGCACGCTACGAGAGCGCGCTGGAAGCGGCGCGCCGCGCGGACTTTTCGATCATCGCGCTGAAAGATGTCGACCCCGCCCGCCGCGTTCACGATTTCACCTCCACCTGGAACGACGCCTTCAAGGCGCATTGGGGCGCAACCCCGTTCACCGAGAAGGAAGTCGCGATGCTGTTCGACTTTTTCGCATTCAGCGGCGGATTCGACACGTCGGTTATCGCCTACCGCGGCGAGGAGCCGGTCGGCGCGCTGATGGTGATGCCGGAATCGACCGAAGCCGCGCTCCTCAAACCCGGACACGCGCTCGACAACTCGGAGAAGCTGAACTTCCTCGGTATCGGCGTTCGCGAGTCGGCGCGCGGGCGCGGCGTCAATCTCGCAATGGCCTCCTACGCGTACCTCGAACTGATAAGGCGCGGAGCGAAGTACCTGAGCTATACGCTGGTGCTCGACGACAACTGGCCGTCGCGCCGGACCGCGGAAAAACTCGGCGCAAAGGTCTGGGCCAATTACGTCGTTTACCGCAGGAACTTCAACCGCTGAGCGCGTCCGACTCGCCGCGACCGGAAAAGAAAGCCGAGACTCGATTCGCTCAAGACAGGGAGCAAAGAAGTTCCGTCATCCTGAACGAAGGCTGCCGAAGTGAAGCGACCGTATTGGAAGTCAAGGGTTGAGACACGTTGCCCACAGGGTCCACAGGCTCTGGAATCTCGGCAAGTATCCCGCCTGTGGACTTGTGGGCAACGCGTGAGCGTTTTACGCGGCGCT
>JAKAVX010000069.1 GCA_021827465.1 Deltaproteobacteria bacterium
ATTCTGAGAGTTTGCGAGTTTTTTGATTTTGGTGGAGAAAATCGCGCGTGATTTTCCGTGATCCCGAGCGAAGGGAGCCTCTACTTCCTTTTCTTCGTCATCCTGAGCGAAGCGAGGCTGCGGTTCCTTTTTCCGTCATCCTGAGCGAAGCGAGTCTGCGAGCGGAGTCGAAGGATCTCGCGCGGCATTGCTTTGCCGCGCGCCCGACCCAACTGCCGGACGACGCGGCCGCACGGATCGCGGCCGCGAGATCCTTCACTTCGGAAGCCTCCGTTCAGGATGACGGGGTATGGCGATCTCCTTCGGCAGCCCGCGCAGGTCTTGAGCCATGAGCCGAATTAATTCACAAACTCGGAGCGGAGGCTGCCGGAGCGAAGGATCTCATGCCATTGACGGTCGCCTCGAGTTATTTGCGGGACAGGACACTAGAGGAAGAGGACGGGTTCGCGGCCGGAATGGGCGCAAAATCAGGGATACTTGAGACCGCTGCCTGGGATATGCTGGCACTAACTAACCGGCGGGATACAGGACTATGCCCGTAATCGGAAAGGGTATACTGACTTCCTTCAGAGTCGCGGGTATCGATATCGAAATCGACTACTCGTGGGCGATCATCTTCCTTCTCGTGCTGTTCGGCCTGGCGGCGGGATACTTCCCGCAGGTGATCCCCGGCTACAACTGGATCGAATACTGGATCGTCGGGCTGACCGCGACGGTGCTGTTCTTCGCGTCGATCGTTATCCACGAACTGTCGCACGCGATGATGGCGAACTCGTACGGCCATCGGGTCAACCGGATAACGCTATTCATCTTCGGCGGGATGGCGCATCTTTCCGCCGAACCCCAGAAAGCCACCGAAGAGCTTCTCATAGCCTCGGTCGGACCGCTGACGAGTTTCGTTCTCGGGGTGTTTTTCTGGGCGATCCCGCACGTCTTCGATCTGTCGTCGTGGCGGCTATGGTCGGAGACGTTCACCTATCTCGGGATAATCAATATCGCGCTTGCGGTATTCAATCTTCTGCCCGGATTTCCGCTCGACGGCGGCAGAATTCTGCGCGCGGTCTTCTGGTGGCAATCGGGCGACGTGGTTGCGGCGACGGCGCGGGCGGGGCGATGGGCCACGGGGGTCGTCTACGGGCTTATCGTTCTCGGCGCGCTTGAGATACTGGGCGGGGCGCTGCTCGGCGGTATCTGGCTAATCCTGATCGCGATGTTCCTGAGAAGCGCGTCGGCCGCCTCGGTGCAGAACGTGACCGTCGAGCGAATCCTCGGCGCGGCGCAGGTGCGCGATATCATGGTGCGCGAACCGCAGATCGTGCGCGCTGACGAATCGCTTGCCGACGTGGTCGAAAATTATTTCCTCAAGTTCGGCTACGCGGGATTTCCGGTCGTGCGCGACGGGCGGGTCGTGGGCCTGATTTCGCTCGGGCAGGTTCAGCAATGTCCGCCCGCTGCGCGCGCGACGCGCGTGGTGGAGAACGTGATGCGCGCGGTGGACGATTCGGTCACGATCGCGCCGGCGGCGACCGTGCTCGATGCGCTGCACAAGATGGCGGAGGCGGACACGGGACGGCTCCTGGTGATGGACGGGGACAGGCTTGCCGGGCTTATCACGCGCTCGGGAGTGGCGAGGTTTCTCCAGATAAAATCGCGCCTGGAAGTGCCCGTGGAGTTGACTGGCCCAAACAACGTGTGACTTTCCGGCGTCGTTCTGCTCCACACGACGCCTTCGCTCCCGCAAATATCGTCTCATCGGATGGGTCGGTGGCGTCGGCAGCCGCTGTCCCGATTAGGTTTAGCCTGAGTCGGAAAGCGTCAGGCTGGCCGCTTTCGATACAACCGATTTCCATCACAGGGCGAAATGGGCTAGAAGAAAATCTGATATAATGCCACGCCGCTAAGAAGACAGGAGACATGCCGGAGCAAGCAATCAATACGGCATCTTCGCAAGTCCGCAGCCCGCGCTATTTCCAACTTCTCGACCACGACGACCTCGATCGGCTGAGGCCGCTTCTCGAAGCGGTCCATGATCGATGCTCCGAGGTTATCGGCAACTGGTACGAGACGTACCTGGTGCACTTTGGGGACAGCCGAAGCCTCTCGCAGGCCGAATTCGCCCATGTGTTCGAGCCTGTAATCCTGCGCGCAGAAAGTGCTCTTCTGCGCAAGGACATGGAGTCCTACGTCCGGAGCATGCTGCGGCTTGGCGAGGAGCTTGCCGAGCGCCGGGTTACGCTGCAGGAACTAATAGCGGCGCTGCATTTGTTCGAAGGGGCCGCCAGTGCGGTTTTCCCGGAGGATCCGCGGCCGACGCTCGAGATCTACGAGCTTTTCGACAAGCTGAATCACGTCCGGCTCATCCTGCTGGTCGACGCATACGTGCGATCGCAGAAGGCGCTGGCCGGAACGAGGATCAGGGCGCTCGAACTCGAAGCGGCGCATCTGGCGCCCTTCGAGCGCACGCGCTTCCACGGGCTGGTCGGAAAGAGCGCCGCGATAAGGTGGGTGTACGAGCAGATAGAAGCCGCGGCCCGCGGCTCGCGGCCGGTAATAGTAGTGGGCGAGGCCGGAACCGAAAAGGCGACGGTTGCCCGCGCAATCTATGAGTCCGGGTCGAGCTCGGCGGCGCCGTTTATCGCGTTTGACTGCGCGACGCTTCCCGAGGATCTGATTGACGGCGAGCTGTTCGGCTATCGTCATGAAGGATTCAACGGCCATCCGAGGCAGTACCTCGGGCTGTTGCGCGCCGCCGAAGGCGGAACGCTGTTCCTGGATAACTTTCCGCTTGCGCCGGCGCTGACCCAGGCACGGCTTGCCCGCGCGTTAAGAGAAGGAATCCTCACGTCCGCTGGATCGGGCGAACCGATGCCGGTCAAGGTGCGGTTTATCGCCGCCTCGCTTCGGCGTCCGGAAGAGGCGGCGCGGGCCGGGCATCTCGATCCCGCGTTCGAGACCGAGCTTTCGGGTGCGACGGTGATCGAAGTGCCGCCGCTGCGCAAGCGCCTAGAGGATATTCCGCTTCTCGCGGAGCATTTTCTCGATCTCTTCAACGAGAAGTTCGAGCGCGCGGAAGCGCCGTATGCGATCGCCGACGACGCGCTACGGGCAATGGCGAAGTACTCGTGGGCGGGCAATATCCGCGAGATCGGCGAGATTCTTCAGAAAGCCTTTATCGCCGCGACCGGGCCGACGATCCGGCTCGCGGATCTTCCGCCTCCGATTGGAGGCGAGACGCCCAACCTCGGATACCAGTTGCCGAGCTTCGCCGAAGCCGAGCGCGAGCTGATCAAGCGCGCGCTCGACGTCACCGCGGGCAACAAGTCGAGCGCGGCGCGCCTGCTCAAGATTTCGCGCAAGAAACTGTACGGCAAGCTTACCAAGTACGGTCTGGACGGAGACCGCGAAAACGCTAACTCCGCGTGATCGCGCCTGGCAGGCTGTTGATAAACCACAGCCTGCTCCCTCTGTCTTTTCTCCCCCGCGAGAAAGCGGGAGAGAAGATTAAGAAGGAAAGCCAGTCTTCATGCAGTTTCTCAACACCCTGCGAGGGTGGCGTCCCGCAGATTAAGTTAACGACTTACACGTCTATGGAATGAGATTCTTCGCTTCGCTCAGAATGACACAAGCGCCTGCTTTTATTTGTCATTCTGAGAGGAGGCTGCCGGAGTGAAGAATCTCATGCCACCTGCGCCCGCCGTGAGAACATTTGCGGGACACCACACTAGGAGGCCCTCGACGCTTTTGGCGCCGCCATCGTGGCGGCGGCGAGCCACACGCGCTTCAGATCCTTGGGCAACTGGCTGAGCACGTCCCAGGCCTCGCCTTCCTGTCCGGTGGGCGCCTTGAGCGCAAGCTGTAGCGCCTTGAACACTGCCATCACGGCGCGGTTCGCGCGGTCCTCCGGCATGCCGGTCTTATCCGCCACGTAACGTATGAAGTCCTTCTTGTGCGTGCGTTCGACCTCGCGTCCGGGCGTGTCGAAACCGAACCAGAACTGCTTGAGACGACCCGGCAGTTGCGCGCCGAGATCGTCAGCTTCCTTTGGAGTCAGCCGGTCGTGCAGCTCGTGCAGGACTGCCTGAATAACCTTCTCGGCTTCGTCCTTTGGGACACCGAGCCGCGCCTCTACTTCCCGGATAAAGTGTTCGTACTCCATATCGTTTCCACCTGTATCGGGATGATTCCTCGACCGCGACCGGATCGCGCGAGGTCGGGCCTCCGCTTGTCCACAGTTGTTGAACATGCACGGGCTGTGCCCGAAGCTTTGTCGAAAAATGGCCGGATCTCATCAGCCGGATCGAGCATCCGATGGCGCCGAAGGGTTCATCCGCTGTCCGCGTGTGGCCGAGACTGGGGAATTTGCTGCGGCGGCGGCGAAAGCGTTTTGGCACGGGGATCGCTTACAAAAAGGGAGCTTTACATCATGGATCCGGTTTTCAAGCGGATACTGAGCGCGGTTGACTTCGATCCGAATTCGCTCGGGGCGTTGGATTTTGCCGCGAAGCTCGCTCGGCACAACCGCTCCCGGGTGTTCCTGCTCCACGTGGTCCCGACGGCGCCCGAGCCGGGAAACGTGCCGCCCTACACCGACGTTTACCTGAGTGAGGAAAACCGCGCGCAGGAGCTTTCCGAAATCGGCCGAAAGCATCTGGAGAGAATCGAGCACGAAATCATGGTGCGCAGCGGCGATCCGGCCACCTGCATCCTCGACGCGGCCGAAGAGGTTTCCGCCGAGCTGATCGTGCTGGCGGCCTATCGTTCGACCGGTCGTCCGCGCCGCTTTATCGGAAGTGTCGCCGCGACGGTCGTTGGCGAGGCGCCGTGCGCGGTGTTGACGATACGGCCGAGTTGGCATGGCGCAATCGACTCCGTCGGCGCGCAGATGACGAAGGATCCCGCGACTATCGGACCCGAAGCGACACTGGCCGAGGCGTACGAAGCGATGAAGCGCGGCGGGTTTCGGATAATTCCGGTGGTCGAAAAGGACAGGCTGGTGGGCGTCGTGACGGACCGCGACGTGCGGAGCAGAACCGGCGAACTCGAACAGACCATGGTGCGCTCGGTGATGACCGACGCGGTCGTTACGGTCACGCCCGACACTTCGATTCGCCAGGCCGCTCGCACGATGCTCGAATGCGAAATAGGTGGAATACCGGTCGTCGAAAATGGACGCGTGGTTGGGGTTGTCACGACGAGCGACGTGCTCAAGGCGTTGATCCGCTAGCCGTTGTGGCGCGTTTGGCCCCATCGGCGGCAGGGCTGTCCCGGCAGGTTTGTATCCGGATGTGACATCGTGACGGGAAAGCCCGCCGGCGTTTTTTTCCCGCGACGAGTATCGCCGTTTCGAGGTCGGGCAGCGTCGAACAGAATTCGTCCTGACGAGCGTAATTCATAGAGCCCGCCGGGTGCTGAGGTGTCCGGCCGAAGTCTCGCTTTCTGGCACGGTCGATGCTGCCCTGTGGGGTGGCAGCGGTTGCAAAACCCGGAAGAGGACGCGGCGTGCGAGCGGCGCTCCCCGCAAGCATCGGTCGCGATACGAAAGCAATGAGAAAGACGCCGAGAAGACTAAAGCCCCCGTCCGGCGCCGCGTTACGAAGACGGGCTCGCGCCCGGAACTTGGGTCGCAGTCCGATGGGGAAGGAGGAAACTCAAATGGCGCTTCCAGAAGTATGGTCACCTTTTCGTGAACCGTTCCGCGAACTCGCGCGCATTCGCCGCAGGTTCGATGATCTGCTCGAAGACATGATGGGAGAACGGGAAACGGCGTTCGAAGAACTGGAGCCGATGCTTCACAAGCCGCGGCTGGAATCGTTCGTCGAGGACGGCAAGCTCACAATCCGCGCCGACATGCCCGGAATCGATCCCAAGAACATCGAAGTCAGCATCACCGGCTCCGAGCTCAGGATTCATGGCTCGCGCGAGGAGAGGAAAGAGATCAAGAAACGCGACTTCTTCCATCGCGAGGTCCGCTACGGAAGTTTCGATCGCGTGCTCACCCTTCCCGAAGGCGTGAAGGCCGAAGACCTGAAGGCGAGCTATCGCGACGGCGTGCTGGAACTCACAGCGCCGGTGCCCAAAGAGCTCGCGCGCAAGGAAGTCAAGGTCCAGGTCGAGGGCGGCGAGGCGAAGAAGATCGAAACCAAGGAAGGTCAGAAGGCCGCATAACCAATTGCCCGCCAAGCGACGCCGGTTTCACTGCGGACATCGGCTCCGGCGACGCTACAAAGCTCGCCGCCGGGGTTCCCCCGCCTCGGCGGCGACATTCCTGATGTGACGCGGGAGGATCGTTCCAATGAAAATAGAGCGCATAATGACGCACAAGGTGAGCGCGTGTAACCAGAACGATTCCCTCAACACCGCCGCCCAAATCATGTGGGAGAATGATTGCGGATGCGTGCCCGTAATCAGCGCCGACGGTTCCGGCGCCGTGGTCGGGATGCTCACCGATCGCGACATCTGCATGGCCGCCTACACGCAGGGCAAGTCGCTGATGCAACTGCCAGTGACCTGCGCGATGTCGCGCAAGGTGATCACCTGCAAGCCCACTGACGACATCCGCCACGCCGAGGCGCTGATGAGCGATAAGCGTATCAGACGGCTTCCGATCGTCGATGACAACGGAAAGCTGGTCGGAATCGTGTCGCTCAACGATATCGTGCGTGAGGCCGAAACCGAGCGGCGCAGCGGAGCCAGGGAAGTTCCCGGACAGGAAGTCGTCGAAACTCTCGCGGCGGTCTGTCAGTCGCGGGGCGAGAACGTGCCGTCCTTCAAGACGTCGGCTTTTGTGGCTTGATCCCGGCTCCTGGACGGGGCGCGAGTCGCTCACCTCGCTCGAACCGGACGGCGGCAATCGAGAACCGTCGCCCGATCGCGGGGACGCGCTCTGCGCGCCCGCGCCAGGCGATCCGGCAGAAATTCCGGCAACTCCGTCGAGCAAGAACGGGAGTTACGATGCCCCGAACCAAACAGACGATCGCGCGAAAGCATCCGCTTCGCCGCCTGCGCGAACATCCCGCCATCCACTGGCCGCCTGGCGCGGAGCCCAATCCGCCATGGGCCGGGCCGAGTCCCGAATTTCCCAACCCCGGCGAAGTCACCCTGAGCGGCGTCGAACTGGTGCAGGCCGATGCACACGCGCCGGCGCATCTGACGCTCACCGGGACCTACGACGGCAATCTCTATCGCACCACGCTCATGGTCGCCGATCCGGCGCTGCTGGCGAATCTGTGCCTCACGCTGGGCAAGTGCGTCGGCGAGTCGATCGCCGAAGCTGGGAGCCACGAAGTCGATAATTCGCTGAATCTCGCATAAGGCGCGGCGCCCTGCGAGGAGCCGCTGAGGGTCGGCGCTTTTGGCGCGTTAGGCGTCAAGCGCTATACGGGGTCTGGCGCCGATTGGCTCAGAATCCCCGATTGCAAGCCTGATGCGCGTTCGGGCATGCATGTTGCTCCTTTTGGGATCACATGGAGCAAACCCTTGCCCGGCGCGATATCGCCGGGACGTCGCGTCCCGTCAAGCTCACCGAAATACGCATCCATGGTCGCGGCGGGCAGGGCAATATCGTTGCGGCGTACATCCTGGCGCAGGCCGCCTTCGAGGAGGGACGTTTCGCCCAGGCTTTTCCGAGTTTCGGCCCCGAGCGTCGCGGCGCGCCGGTTTCGTCGTTCGTCAGGCTCGCCGAATCCCCTGTTCAGCGGCATTGCGAGGTACTGAATCCCGATTTCTTGATAATCCAGGACCATGGGTTGCTCCACGTTCCGGGAATTACCGCCGGACTGAGGCCGGGCGGCGGAATCCTCGTCAACTCGGCTCGTGAGTTGTCCGGGCTGGAGGCGGAAGCCGCCGATAGCCTGGAGAGCCGCAACGTGATTGTGCTTGCGGCCGACGCGCTTGCGAACGAGATCCTCGGAAAGCCGCTGCCAAACACCGCGCTACTCGCGGCGTTCCTCGCGCTCACAGATCTTCTGCCGCTCGACGCGCTCGAAAAGGCCCTCGCACGCCGTTTCAAGGACGAAACCTTGAAGCGAAACCTCGCGCTGGTTCGCGCGGCCGCTTCGCAAGTGCCCGCGGGACTCTGGAGGGAAGCGGCTCATGCTTGATGCGATCGAAGGATCGGCTGCGATTGCGAAGGCGGTAGCGCTATGCCGTCCGCAGGTGATCTCCGCCTATCCGATCACGCCGCAGACGCATATCGTTGAGAATCTCGCGAGCCTCGTCGCGGACGGGAAATTGCGCGCCGAGATGGTCAGCGTCGAGAGCGAATTTTCCGCGGCCTCAGTGGTGCTCGGCGCGGCGGCTTCGGGTTCTCGCGCGTACACCGCAAGTTCGGCACAGGGAATCCTGCTGATGACCGAAGTGCTGTACAACATCGCGGGACTCAGGATTCCTCTCGTGCTGACCTGCGCGAATCGCGCGATTTCGGCTCCCGTCTCGGCGTGGAACGATCAGCAGGATTCCATGTCGGTGCGCGACGCGGGATGGATTCAGCTTTACTGCGCGAGCAACCAGGAGGCCGTCGATACGACCATCCAGGCGTTTCGAATAGCAGAGCGCACTGAGCTTCCCGTGATGGTGTGCGTGGACGGCTACATCCTGACCCACACGCTCGAGCCGATAGACATTCCGTCGCAGGAGCAGGTTGACGCATTCCTGCCGCCGTACCGCTTTTCGCGCGCGCTCGATCCCGCGCGCCCCATCAGTATCGGCAACCTGGTCACGCCGGAATATTACGTCGAGGCCCGCTACGCGCATCATCATGCGCTGCTCCGCGCGAAGGACGAGATCGAGGCTGCGGATCGCGACTGGGCGAAGATATGCGGCCGGTGCTCGGGCGGATTGCTCTCCGTCGAGGGGCCAGGCGATGCGCGAATCGGAATCCTGACGATCGGCTCGGTAATTGGAACGCTCGCGGACGCGCGCGAGGAATATCCGGATCCTCCCGCGAAATTGATCAAGCTTCGCTCGATGCGTCCGTTTCCGATCGACGCTATCCGCGAGGCGTGCCGCGGACTTTCCGACCTCGTCGTGCTGGAGCGCGCGCTCTCGATGGGCAGCGGCGGAATTATCGGCGCCGAGGTGCGCGGCGCGCTCTTCGGGGAAGCGAATCCGCCGCGCGTGCATAACTTCTCCGCGGGACTCGGCGGAC
>JAKAVX010000070.1 GCA_021827465.1 Deltaproteobacteria bacterium
GGACGAAAAGGATGAGATGTACGACGAGGCGGTCAGGATCGTTATCGAGACCGGCCAGGCCTCCATCTCGATGATCCAGCGGCGGCTCAGGGTCGGATACAATCGGGCGGCGCGGATGGTCGAGCAGATGGAACGCGAGGGACTCGTGATGCCGGCCGACGGCGCGCGCCCGCGCGAAGTGCGTCAACTCCGAAGCGTGCACTAAAATATTTCAATTGTTCGAATTCTTATAGGACTCCGTGAAGCCCGGGGAGTCCGGGTTCGTCAAATATCAGACGAAAGCGCGCCGAGGGCTAAGGCAACTGGTGAATACTTGTAGAATATGTCTGGCCACGGCCGTCGTGTTGGCCACGGTATGGTTCGCCGCGCCGGATACCCTGCTGGCGCGGACACTGGATCCCCCCGCGCCCAACCTCGGCGCCGTTCTCGAGCGTCTGCAAAAGCATTACGACCAGACCACCTCGTTCAGCGCGAAATTTAGCGAAGAAATAACCCCGGTGGGAGGGATGAAGCGCGAGCGCCAGGGCGTCGTCTACTACCATCGGCCGGGCAAGATGCGATGGGAGTTCGGGGCGCCCGAAAAGGACCTGATCGTGAGCGACGGGGTGAAGCTTTACAACTACCAGCCAGACTTGAGCCAGGTGATCGAGATACCTGTCAAGCAGGCGTTCCGCTCCTCGGCCGCGACCGCGTTCCTGCTCGGGATGGGAAACTTGGAGCGCGACTTCAAGGTCTCCGAAGCCGCCCGAGCGCCCGCCGACGGGCTGCGCCATCTGAAGCTCGTGCCCAGGAACGACGGCGACAATATCGAGCTTGGGCTGGATCCGAAAAACTACGACATCGTGACGCTTCGGATCGCCGACCAGCTCGGCAATGTAACCGCGCTCAAGTTCAGCGACATCCGAAACGGAACGGCTCTCGATCCAGGACTCTTCACGTTCAAGGCGCCGGCCGGAGTCGATATTGTGCAGGCGCCCTCGAACCCGTGACTTTGGGCGAGCAGACCACGAAACGCGCGAGAAAAGAAAAAAGCTCATCTCAGGAGATACCCGATTGCGTCGCGTCATCGCGACGGATAGAGATATAGGCCCCGTTCTTTCACGAAAGTCATGGAAAAAGTTCATCTCCTTAGCCTTGGATGTCCCAAGAACCTCGCGGACAGCGAGTTGATGCTTGGGGCGCTGACCGGTGCTGGTTTCGAGGTCACGCTCGACCCGCAATCGGCCCAGGTGCTGGTGGTGAACACTTGTTCCTTTATCGAAGCGGCGAAAAAGGAATCGCTCGACGCGATCCTTGAGGCCGCCGAAATCAAGAAGCAGGGCGCCGGCAAACGGCTGGTGGTGGCGGGATGCCTCGCGCAGAGGTATGGCGCCGAACTCAGCGACCTTCTGCCGGAAGTGGATATCTTCGTCGGGACCGGGAATTTCCTGGAGCTTCCCGAGCTTCTGCGGCGCACCGAGCGTCCAGAGGCGCGGCCGGTTCCGTACGCGGGCGCGGCCCACCTGCTGCCCAGCGCGGGGATGACGCGGGTCAGGACCGGAGATTTCTTCACCTCTTACTTGAAGATTTCCGAGGGCTGCAATCACAAGTGTGCCTTCTGCATAATCCCGGCGATCCGCGGAGGCCATGAAAGCCGCCCCGTCGCCGACCTGGTACGGGAGGCGCGGATGCTCGCAGCGTCGGGCGTGCGCGAACTCAACCTGATCGCCCAGGACTTGACCGCCTATGGCCGCGATCTGGAGCCGCGCACGTCGCTCGCCGCGCTGCTTCGGGAACTTGAACGGGTCGCTGGCCTCAGATGGATTCGGATGCTGTACTGCTATCCGAACTTCGTTACGGACGAGATGCTCGACGCGGTGGCTTCGTTGTCGAGCGTCGTCAAATACATCGATATGCCGCTTCAGCACGCCGACGACGCGGTATTGCGTGCGATGAAGCGCGAGCGGTCGTCGAGGGCCTTGCGTCAACTCCTCGACCGGATTAGAAAGCGCGTTCCGGGAGTCGCGCTCAGGACGTCCTTTATCGTGGGCTTTCCGGGCGAGACCGACGAAGCGTTTGAGCGGCTCGTGGACTTCGTGCGCGAGCAGCAGTTCGAAAGGGTGGGTGTCTTTACTTATTCACGCGAGGAAAATACCGCCGCCTACGGGCTTGCGGCTCAGGTTCCCGATCGCGTTAAACGCGATCGGCGGGCCGCGCTGATGCAGGCGCAGGCGGAAATATCACTGAGGAAAAACCGCGACCTTATTGGCCGCGAAGTGGAAGTGCTGGTTGAAGGGACGGTGCCGGGGCGCGCCGCGCGAATGCGCGGACGAAGCGCCACGCAGGCGCCGGAAATCGACGGTGCAATCCTCTTCAAGGGCGAGGCGGAACCGGGTGAATTCGTGCGAGTTCGCATCACCCAGGCTCTGACCTACGACCTTCGCGGAGAGATGGTCGCCGCCGATATTGGACAGGAGAAGGTGGCTAGCCATGCCTAAAAAAGCCGCTGGCATAAGCCGGAAGAAGTTCCTGGCCCAGATGCGCGAGCATCTCCAGGACATGAAGGACAAATTGCTCGCCGAAATGGACTCGGAACTCAAGGCCGAGCGCGAGGGCAACAAGGACGAGGGCCTCGATACCTACGACCTCGCCTCCGAGGAGCGCGACCGCGAGATCAATTTCATCCTTTCAGATCGCGAACGTGTGAAGGTTCGCCAGATCAACGAAGCGCTCGAACGTCTGGCCGACAACAGCTACGGCATCTGCGAGTCGTGCGGGCTCGACATCGCCGAGGAACGCCTGAGCGCGATGCCGTTTACGCGGCTGTGCCGTGACTGCCAGCAGGACCAGGAACGCGAGGCGCGCAGCCAGCGCCGCTACGAGGACGAGCGCAACGTCTACCGCAAGATCGGCTCGACCGACGCCGACGAAGAGGGCGCGTAGGCGCGGCTCGGCGGGACTCCCGGCCGTCACGGGATCACGCCGCGCTCCTTGAGCGCGGCGATTTGCTCCCAGTCTCTGCCCAGTTCGAGCAGGATCTCCTCGGAATGCTGGCCGAGCTCGGGCGCGCCCCCTTCGACCGACCATCGGGAGCGCCCGAAATCGACCGGCGTCGAGACCATCTCGGCCTCGCCATCGGGCGTGGGCACTTTGACAAACAGCCCCGCCTCGCGCGCCTGCGGATCGCGGGCGAGTTCCTCGGTGGTCTGCACCGGCGCCCACCATACGTTTTCGCGATCGAAGATCGAGCCCCATTCGGCAAGCGTGCGGCGGGTGAAAACCGCGTCGAGCAGATCGACCAGCACGGCGGCGTTCTCGCGCCGCGCCGTCATCGTGGCGAATCGCGGATCGTCGGCGAGTTCGGGCTTTCGGATCGCGCGCAGCACGTCGGGCCACATCCGATCGCCCTGCAATCCGAGCAGCCAGAACCATCGCCCGGCCGAGTCGCGATAGCAGGTGATCATCGGATTGAGACTGGTATGCCGGGTCGCCGGCACGGCGGGAATCCCCAGGCGGAGTTGGATATTGAGATCCCATCCGATGAAATATCCGCCCACCCGAAGCAGCGAGGTCTCGACCTTCTGGCCCTCGCCCGAGCGCTCGCGCGCGAGCAGCGCCGCGCAGATGGCGGAGGTGGCGGTGAGCGCCGTCGTATGATCGCCCATCGCGCCACGCTGCGAGGCCGGCTCCTGGTCGGGCGGCGTCAGCGTCGAGACGACCGCGGCCCGCGACCAGAACGCGCCGACGTCGAAGGCCGCGCGATCGCGATCCGCGCCTTTCGGCCCGTAGCCGCTCACATGGCAATAGACCAGGCGCGGATTCATCCGATGGAGCCGGTCGTAACCGAGGTCGAGCGTTTCGAGCGCCTTGGCGCGCAGATTGGTGAGAAACACGTCGGCGCGCGCGATCAGTTCGAGCAGAATCGCACGCCCGTCTTCGGTGTCGAGGTTGAGCGTGATACTGCGCTTGCCGCGATTGTCGAGTTCGAAAGGAGGATTACACGGTACATCCATCCCGGCGCCCTTGAGAAAGAGCCCGCGGAACGGATCGCCGTCGGGAGGCTCGACCTTGATAACGTCCGCGCCCCAGTCGGCCATGATCCCGCCTGCCGCCGGGGCGGCGACCCAGAAGCCGAGTTCGACGACGCGGATTCCCTTGAGCGGACCGGACATGGTGAACCTCCTGTATGGTCGGCCGTGCGGTTCGGACGGCGGCTCGAAGGCAACTAATAGCACGGCCGTGAACCGGGACTGCAAACCAGCCGGCGCGCAAAGTCAGTCCATGGCGTATCGGATGGCTTTACCGCCTCGCGCAAACATAGCATCCTAACCACGGCGCCGGTTTCCGGCGGCCGTCCCGGGGGGACAGGCAGCGACGAACCTTAGATGAGGATTTTTGGCGAACTACAGGATTGTCCTGACGCAAACGCCGCCGAAGCGGATCGCGTGAGGCTCAACCTTTCATCCGTGAAGTCGCTTCTGGCGGTTGCGAGCCCCAAGGGCGGCAGCGGGAAGAGCGCGCTTGCGGTCAATATTGCGGCGACGCTCGCGAGCGCGGGAAAAAAAGTTGGTATCGTTGATGCCGACTTGAACGCGCCGAGTGTGCTCGCGATGCTCGGCGTGAAGGTCCCGCGTTATCTTCCGATGTCCGAGGGAATCGAGCCGGCTTCGGGGCCGCTCGGAATCCGCGTGGTAAGCTGCGAATTCCTGCCCGAGGTTCAGCCGCCTCCGCCGATGAGCTTCGTCGATTTTGCCGAAACCCGCGCCGAGCCCGTGCGCGAACCGCTCGAAGCGAGCCACGGCGCGGCAGTCGCCAGGATGCTCGCGCAGACGCGCTTCGGCAATCTCGATCTGCTGGTGGTGGACCTTGCGCCCGGCGTCGACCGTCTCAGCCGGCTCGCGAGCATGGTCATGCCGACCGGGGTGCTGCTGGTGGCGCGGCCCTCGGCGGACGACGCGCGCGGTCTCGGGCGAATCTTCGCGATGCGCGCGCGGCTTGCGCTTCCCATCCTGGGCGTGGTCGAAAACATGGTGGGCTTCAACTGCAACAGCTGCCGCTCGGTCCGGCCGCTGTTTCCCGAGGGCGAAGTTTCACGCGTGACGCGCGAGGCCGGAATCGAAATCGTCGCGCGCTTGCCCTTCGATCCGAGATTTGCGGAATCCTCCGAACGCGGCCGCCCGTTCGTGCAGGAATATGCCGACGCGCCGATCGCCAAGCAGATAGCGGAGATGGCGCGGCGGGTCGAAGCGCTGATTAGCGCGCGCGCGGCCGAAGTGCGCGATCCGGCGGACCTTCGCGCAACTGCGAACGAAACCTCGGGCTGACGGGATTCTTTCTTCCCCTCCTGAAGCGCGCGAGGCGTGCCGCTATCGACGCGCTTGGAAAATTTCCAAACTCGCCCACGCTTGCGGTCGTCATGCCGACGGCGCATCTTTGCGAAGTCGCGGCAACCTGATTCGATAGCATACCGCGGCATCGTTCGACGGAGGCTCTTCTGATGGAAACGCAACTTCTCTTCGAAATCTCGGCGGAACTTGCACCGCCGATCGCGATTGCCGGTACGCCCGAGGGCGACCGGATCATCTTTTATGTGACTGGCGGCAAATTCGAGGGTCCGCGTCTTCGGGGCGAAGTGATGCCCGGCGGTGGCGACTGGTTCCAGGTCCGTCGCGACAATATGGGCGTGCTCGACGTAAGAATCGTGCTCAAGACCGACGACGGCGAGCCGATCTACATGGTCTATCGCGGACTCGCCAAGCTTCCGCCCGGAGGACTCGGCACCCCCGGCCCGATGACGATTCGCACCGCGCCGACTTTCGAGGTTTCATCGAAAGGCAAATACGCGTGGCTCAACTCCGTGCAGGCCGTTGCCGAAGGCGAGCCGATGACTGGGGCCGACGGGCAGCCAGCGGGCGTGCGCTACCGCGTGTACGAAGTTCGCTGAGCCGCGCGCCGCGATTCACCCGGTTTTGTGATTCTTTTCCCTGTCATCCTGAGCGAAGCGAGTCCGCGAGCGGAGTCGAAGGATCTCATGCCACCCGAAGGCCCGTGGAACGAGATTCTTCGCTTCGCAGACTTCGCTCAGAATGACACCGTAAGCGGCTTGGGAGAGCGCTTATCGCGCTGATTTTCAGCGCGGACACCAGGTGCGCATCATGGATTTCGAATACACGCCCGAGCAGGAAACCTTCCGCGCGCAAGTCAGGCGATGGCTGGATGAGAACCTGAGCGACGATCTCAAGGTGGATGACCCGTCCGACGAGCGCGTGCCGCCGAATCGCGAAGTCTTCGAGCGGCGCCGAGAGTGGCAGCGCCGGATGGCCGAGGCGGGATGGGTCGGGCTTTCGTGGCCGAAGGAATACGGCGGTCGCGCCGCGAGCCTTGTCGAGCAGATCATCTTCGACGAGGAATACGGCCGCGCACGCGGACCCGTGCTTCCCGGTTACTCGGGTCTCTCGATGTGCGGTCCCACGCTGATGCATTGGGGCACCGAGGAGCAGAAGCACCGCTTCATCCCGCGGATTCTCAACGGCGACGATATCTGGTGCCAGGGCTATTCCGAGCCCGGCGCGGGCAGCGACCTCGCCTCGCTTACGACGCGCGCCGAGGATCGCGGCGATTACTTCATCCTGAACGGACAGAAGGTGTGGACCTCGGCGGCGCAGTACGCCGACTGGATTTACCTGCTCGCGCGCACCGACGCCACGGCGCCCAAGCACAAGGGAATCAGCTACCTGCTGCTCGACGTGAAAAGTGCGGGCGTGACCGTCCGCCCGCTCGTCCTGATGAACGGGCACGCGCACTTCAACGAGGTGTTCTTCGACAACGTCGAAGTGCCGAAGCAGAACCTGGTCGGCCCGCTAAACGGCGGATGGACGGTCGGGATGACGACGCTCGCCTACGAGCGCGGGATGGCGGGCGGGGGCGGGCACGCCTCGCAGGTACGCAGGCTCGCCGAGCTTGCGCGTCGCGTCACGATAAACGGTCGCCCCGCATGGGAGCAGCAATGGGTCCGCCAGCGGCTCGCCGCGTTGCTGATCGAGTGCGAGGCGGCGCATCTGACGCGGCTACGCAACCTGAGCCGCCGGCTGAAAGGACTTGCGCCGGGGCCGGAAGGCTCGATGCTGAAATTGTTCGGCTCGGAGCTGGGAGTGCGAATCGCGCAGTTCTCAACCGAACTGCTCGGCGGCTATGCGACGCTGAACGAGCCGACCGAGACGGTGCCGGACGCGCCGCGATGGTACAACCGCGTGCTCAGCTCGCGTCAGTACACGATTGCAGGCGGCACGAGCGAGATCCAGCACAACATTATCGGGGAGCGGGTGTTGGGATTGCCGAAGGGGTGATCGGCGGGCGATTTTGCGCGCGGCGAACGGTTCTCCGATTACCCGGTCAAATCGCCCCACGCGGGGAGCGATTCGTTGTTGACGATCGCGCGAGCCAGAATCTCGCCCGCGCGCACTGCCAGAGCGACCCCGTGACCGGAGTATCCGCCCGCGACCAGCACGCTCGGCGCTTCGGGAAGCCGCGAAAGTATCGGAGTGAAATTCTCAGGTATCGCGATCGGCCCGGCCCATCGCGCGGAAAAGCAGGCGTCGCGCAGCACCGGATTGAGCCGCCGCACTCGCGCTTCCAGAGCGTCGAGCGTCGCGCTCGGCTCTCCCGAATTCACGTCCAGCCGCTCCAGTTCCGCTGGCGAGCCGAAGGCGAGCCCAGCGCCGAAGATCACGCGATGGTCGGCGGTCTCGCGGCCCCATAGATAGGGAAGGTCGATCGTATAGAAGGGAATCCCCGCGCCGAGTCCCAAGTCGGCGAGCGCGGACGAATCGAGCGGCTCGGTCGCGCATGCCATCGTAAGGGCGCTTCTGAGCGCGCGCGCCGCCGGCAGCAGCGAATTCGTCCACGCGTTGGCCGCGACGATGACGTATCCTGGCTCGATTACCGCGCCGTCGAGCTCGAGCCGCGGGCGCTTTCCAATCGCGATACGCCTCACGCGCGCATCCTGATGGATGACGGCGCCTGCCCGCGACGCCGCCCGCGCAATCCCGTAGAGCATCGCAACCGGGTCCACGATTCCGCCCGCAACCGTCTTCGCGATCGCGATCGGCGTGCCGCCGTCGTCCCACGGAAGCGGCGTGCCGGGCCCGCGATGCTTGATCTCCCAGCATCCTTCAAGCCGAAGCCCGCATGAGATCTGCTCGGCGCGAACTATCCGTTCGACCGTGGCGAGGCAGGTGTCCGCGCGTTCCATCGCGCCGCGCGCGGTTCCCTCGAGCACTATACCGCCGGTCCGTCCGCTCGCTCCGTCGCCGATATGCCCGGCTTCGAGTATCGTCACGCGAAGACCTCGACGCGCCAGATGGTACGCGGACGAGACTCCCGTGAGACCGCCGCCGACGATAGCGACGTCGGGGTTCGAGGAAGCGAGTGGAGCGGTCTCCGGTTCGGCTTCGCGCCGCCAAGGCGGCTGTCCCCACATCCACGTCATAGGGAACCTCCCGGCCGATCATCACACTAGCGCCGCGCATCGCGATGGAGAAAGTGGACTCGAAGCGCTCGCGCGAGACGACGGATCGAACGGCCCGACGCTCGACGTATCGACTCGCCGGGAGATGTATCCGTGGGACGCAAAGTGGGTCCTCCGGAGCCATCGGCTAAACCGGCAAATGCGAAGAATCCGCCTAAAGCTTCGCCAATTGCGAAAGTTGCGATGGCACGGGCGATGCAGTGGAGTAGGGCGTCGCGCCGCCAATCCCCGCCCAATCAGCCGCGTATCGGCGCGCGATAATCCGGTTAGTTGAGGCGGAACAATGAAATGCCCGGAATGCGGAAACGAGTTGACCACCGATAACGTGGTTCGAAGCGCGCCCGTCGAAGCTCCACTGGAAAACCGCCGCCATTTTCATGTCCGATGCGGGGGATGCGGCGAAATCGTCTGGTACACAACCGAGCCCGGTCACGCCGAAGCAAAGCCGAGGACCGGAGCGCATGATTGTGCCTTCTTCCGGCCGCAGGCTCCGTGAACTCGATGCAGATAATAGACGACTGGAAGGCGAGCCTCGAACTGGCGCTTGATCGCGAGCCGATCTTGGTTCGCGAGGTCAGGATTGGCGTTTTCTACACCGCGGCGCAGCTGTGCACTGGGGACTTCGGGTTT
>JAKAVX010000071.1 GCA_021827465.1 Deltaproteobacteria bacterium
CGTCTGCACGCGGGCCAGGGCAAGTTGCGCTGCTTGCCGCTGCCCGCGGTAGAGCTGATGCGGGTAGTCGTCGACCCTGCGCTCCGGGTCGGCGATTCCGACCATCCTGAGCACCTCGATAGTGCGTTCACGGCCCTCGCCGCGCGAGACGTTCTGATGAAGCCGGATCGCCTCGGCGATCTGGCTTCCGATCGTGAAGACCGGATTCAGCGAGGTCATCGGCTCCTGGAAGATCATCGCGATCCGGGCGCCGCGCACCTTGCGCATCTCGGGCTCGGGAAGTTTCGTAACATCGCGCCCCTCGAACAGGATTTGCCCGCCGACGATGCGCGCCGATTCGGGCAAAAGCCGCATTACCGAGAGGACCGATACGGTCTTTCCCGAACCCGACTCGCCCACCAGGCCCATCAGCTTGCCCGGCTCGACCGAAAAGCTGACGCCGTCCACCGCGCGGACTTCTCCGTCTTCGGTGAAAAACGAGGTGCGAAGCGACTTTACTTCGAGCAATGCCACGTGCGTCTCAGCCTACCATCCATGGCCGCAGCCCCAAAGACGCACCCCGCCGGAAAAAGGCCGTCCCATCTCACCTGAGATGCGACGGATCGAGCCGGTCGCGCAGATGGTCGCCGAGGAAGTTGAATGACATCACGGCAAGAAAGATGAAAACGCCGGGCAGCAGGATCCACGGATAATGGGCGAGTGCGTGCACGTCTTCGGCCTGCGCGAGGAGGTTTCCCCAGCTCGCTGCGGGCTCCTGGATGCCGAGTCCGAGCAGCGAGAGCGCGCTTTCGCCGAGAATAAAGCCGGGGATCGAAAGCGTCGCGGCGACCACCGCGTAGCCCATCACGGACGGGATCACGTGGCGGGATAGAATCCGCCATCGCGAGCCGCCGAGCGCGCGCGCCGCCTCGACATACGGAACCGATCGCACCGAGGCCGTCATCCCCCGGATTACGCGCGCGAATCCCGCCCAACTGATGAAGCTCATTATCGCGACGATCATGAAGAAGGTCCTGACCGTGCTCATCCCCGAAGGAATTATCGCGGCCAGCGCGAGCAGGAAGTAAAACGACGGCAGCGACATCTCGATTTCCGACCATCGCATGATCACGTTGTCGAGAAGGCCGCCCACGTAACCCGAAAGCGCGCCAATCGTAATCCCGAGCGAAAAGGTTATCGCGACGCCGAGAAGCCCGATGAACATGCTGACGCGCGAGCCGTAAACGACTCGCGAGAACAGATCGCGTCCGAGCGTGTCGCTGCCGAGAATGAAGTATGGCGGCGCGCCGGGCGCGGTCGTGAAGATGCGCCCGCGGCTGAACAAATGCACCCAGGTTCTGACGCTGCGGTCCTCGGCGTAGGTGCGCCTTATCGCGTCCGTCATGCGCATCGGGTACGCGTAGAAAAATCCGTGCGACCACTCGGACGGCGCCGCCAGATGAAGCGCCATCGGCGGACAATCGGGCAGGCTTCGATATTGCCGGGTCGGATTGTAGGGCGCGATTACCGGAGAGCCGAGCGCAAGGATGTAGAACACAATAAGGCACAGCGTCGAAAGCCTCACCGGCCACGACGCAAGCCGCCATTCGCGCCGAAGCTTCGCGCCGAAGCTCGCGTGCGGCTCGGGCGGCGGCGCTTCAAGCGGGATACCGGTGCGTGGCAACGCCGCGCTCATTGCGACTCCATCGACGAGAAGTCAACCCGCGGATCGACCGCGACCAGCGCGATATCCGCGAGCAGGTTTCCGACCAGCAACAGCACCGAGCCCATCAGCACCGACCCCATCACCAGGTACACGTCGAGCGAACGCACCGCGTCGAGCAGCAGCAGGCCGAGCCCCTGCAGGTTCATGACGGCTTCGACCAGTGCCGCGCCGCCGAGCAGGTCGGCGAGCCCGTAACCCGCCATCGTGACGAACGGGTTTAGCGCGTTGCGCAGCACGTGCTTGTAGATCACCGCGCGTTCCGAAAGCCCCTTGGCGCGCGCGGTCCTGACGAAATCGGAATTCTTGATTTCGAGAATCTGCGAGCGCATCAGGCGCATCAGCGACGCCATCCCGGCCGTCCCGAGCACCATCACGGGCAGAATCAGATGGTTGATGCGGTCGGCCAGCTTTCCCCAGAAATCAAGCTGCGGATAGAAGACCGAATACGTTCCGCCGACCGGGAACCATCCGGTCCTGAGCGCGAAATACATCACCAGGAAAGCGAGGAAAAAATTCGGCACCGACATCCCGAAGAACGCAAGGAACGACAGCACCCGATCCCAGATCGAATCCTGGTTGACCGCGACGATGATCCCGATCGGAATCGCGAGCGACCACGCAAACAGCATGCTCGCCGCAGACAGGATTATCGTGTTGACCGCGCGCGAGCCGATAAGGCTCAGCACGCTCACGCGATAGGTCAGCGAGATGCCGAGATTCAGATGCAGAACTGCCCAGAGCCACTTGCCGTAGCGGACCAGGAGCGGCTGGTTCAACCCGAACTGCGCCTCCATCTGCGCGATCATCTGCGGCGAGACGGACGGGTTCATCTTCAGGTTGGACAGGAAGTCGCCCGGCACCTTCGACATCACGAAAAACGAGATGAACGTGATCCCGATGAGCAGCGGGATCATGTTGATGACGCGTTTGACGATGAATTTTCCCATCCTGGAGCCAGCCGAACTCCGCGCGCGGCGCCGGTCACGCCTCCCGGAACTGGATCAGTTCGGGACGGTATCTGCCCCACACCGTATCGCGGAAATTCTCAAGCGAGGTTTTGTACGCGTCGTATGCTATCTGCCGCACCGTCTCGATCACCGGGAGCTGGTCGTGAAGGATTTGTTGGATTTGCCAGTAGTACGGCGCGCGCGCCTTGATATCCATCACCGAGGCGCCTTCGTCGAGAAGCTTGTCGATCTCGGCTTCCCAGGGCGTGGCGGGTGTCTTCTGGTTCGGATTCCACAGATGTAGATTGCCCGACGAGCGCAGGAAGTTGGCGCCGTTGTTCGGCTCGATCGTTCCGGTGAATCCGATCAGCACACAGTCCCAGTCGAAACTGTCAGTGAGCTTGTCAACCAATGTGGTGAACTCGAGCGGCCGGTAGTTGACCTTTATTCCGAGCGTCTTCAGATCCTGCAGATACATTGCGCACATCTGATCGCGTGTCTGCACGCCGGTGTTGGTCGTGAGATCGAATTCGAGCCGATTGCCGGCGGGATCGACCCGCACGCCGGGGCTTGCGAGATGATATCCCGCGGACTCCAGCAGGTCGGCGGCGAGTTTGAGGTCGTAGGCGTAGTCCTTCAGGTTCGGGTTGTAAAAGATTTTGTTAGCGGGTGAAACATCGGAGACCGCCGGCACCGCGAGCCCGTGGAAGCAGAGATCGATCATGCCCTGCTTGTCCACCGAATGCGCCATCGCGCGCAGGAAGTTGAGATCGGTGAACCACTTGAGTTTCGGATTCGTGCGGCCCGCGCGCACGTAATGGAGCGGATTACGATTGAAGCAGAAGAACAGCGAACCGGTGTCGACCCCGATTTTCTGAACATTGATTCCCAGCGACTTCGCTTTGTCGAGCAGATCGGCGACCTCTTCGGGCCGCGGCGAGTAAACGTCGGTCTGGCTGGCCAGGAACTTGAGATAGGCGGCGTTCTGATCCTGCACTATCAGCACTGTTTCCCCGCGAAGCCGCGGCAACACCTGGTCCTGCGAAATCCGCATCCAGTAGTCCCGATTGCGCCGGAACTGGATCATCTGCGCCGGCACGTAGCGCGTCAAATCATACGGGCCGAGCCCGACGAGCTCGCGCGGCGGCGTG
Organism: Deltaproteobacteria bacterium; assembly: GCA_021827465.1. Next base: position 3,804 of record JAKAVX010000071.1, read on the forward strand.
TTGATATTCCAAGTCTGGTTGAAGGTACCCGATTTCAGGGCGAGATCGAGGATATGCGCCGGTATAATGGAAAAGCCTATCGCGTAGAGCAGCGGCGCAAACGGCTTCGGGATGCGCATCACAACCGTGTAGTCGTCGGGAGCTTCGGCGACGATCGGTTTCCCATCGACGGTCAGGGTCGGGCGGGAGCTGTTCGGAACCTTCGGATCGTAGATCGTGGCGAGGGTGAACACGACGTCGTGCGCGGTGAACGGCTTGCCGTCGGACCATTTGATGTTGCGCAGCAGATGGAAGGTGATCGTGCGTCCGCCGTCGCTGATGTCCCAGCTCTTTGCGAGTGCGGGCTCGGGCAGCGTGGTCAGCGGGTTTATATTGACCAGCCCGTCGAAGACTCTTCCGGTAATCTTTCCCGAGGCGGAGTCGGTCACGAGGATTGGATTGAAGGTGCGCGGATCGCTGACGGTCGAACTGTAGAGGATTTGCTGCTCGGCGTGATTGAAGGACGGGTAATCGACGTGGCATCCCGCAGCGCCAAGCTCCGCCGCGGCAACAATCGCGAACTTGAGGAAATCGCGGCGATTGATTCCGCCTTTGCCGCTAGCCATCGAAGACGCCGCGCCGGCCTTGCAGCATCCCTATATCGATTCGTTTCGCGCCGGGACCGGGCGTAAGCACGAAGAGCGAATCCGGCAGGTTGCCGTTGATAATCGGGCGGCTGTAGTTGAACTTCACGTGGCTCTTCGCGAGAGGAAAGTCAGCTTCCACTTCATACGGAAACATCACACCGCCGATATCGCGATAGTCGCGATATCGCACCTCGTAACTCAGGTCTCCGTCCGAAAGCCGCTCGCGCACCAGGGCAAGCTCGCCGCCTTCGAATCCGAGATCGCGCTCGTCGCCGTTCGCCTCGCGGTAGGTCGCCACGGTCATCCCGTCCACGCTGGCAATGGAAACCGGCGACGACGAATCCGATCCGCGCGGCGCGATTCCCATCAGGAGGCGCACCGCGTCACGCGGCGCCATCGGAATCCGTGCAAACCTGTCGAGCGTCGCGGCGGTCGCCGTCCCGTTCATCAGCGTATTCTTCGAAGGCTCGAAAATCTGAAGATGCCCGTCGCGCGCCGCGACGACCAGCGCGACGCCGAACGGAGTGAGCGCCTCGACGCGCAGGCTCGCCGGCCGGCGCATCGCGATCTCCTCGCGCGCCTTAACATCCTGGCCGCGGCCCCGATATTCCATCACCGCACTGGTGCTCATCGATTCGATTTGCTGGTCGCGGCTCGCAAGCGCCTCGGTCAGGCGCGCAAGGCCTGCCGCACCGGCAGGAGCGACAGCGGGCGCGGGCGGACGAATTGCGGCGGCGCATCCGGCAAGCCCGAGCGCGACCATGACCGCAGCGATCGCCGCGGCAAGGCGGCGCTTCGGGTTCCGGCTTCGGCGGTTAGTGGCTGCCCGTGGCGGTCGTCGCCGCCGAGCCGTTGATCGCATTTTTGAGGTCCTGAAGCTTGTCCTTGAGCCGTGCGATCTGGTCGGCCTCTTTCGATCTCTTGAGCGCGTCGAGATACTCGTGGGAAGCTTCCTTTAAGTCGCCGACCTTACGGTAGGCGTCGCCCAGATGCTCGGTGATGGTGGGATCGTTGCCGCTTAGGTTGACGGCCCGCTCCAACTGCCCAATTGCCTTTTTGTATTCGCCCTTCTGGTAATAGACCCATCCGAGGCTGTCGATATAGAAACCGTCTCCGGGCTCGATATCGAGGGCCCGCTTGACCAGGCGTTCGGCCTCGTCGAGGTTCTTGCCTTGCTCGGCGTAGGTGTAACCGAGGTAGTTGAGTGCCTGGGAGTCGTTGGGGTTCAACTCGATCGCCTTGCGCATCTCGGCCATCCCGGCCTCGCGCTGATGGTCCTCGTCAAGCAGCGCGCCGAGGGTGAAATGGTACTTGTCGCTCTTGGGATCGAGCTCGACCATTTTTCGCGCGAGCGCGATCGCCTTGGGATAATCTTTTTTCTCCTGGTAGAGCCCGACCAGGAACCCCATCATCTCGACGTTGTTCGGACGCTTTTTGAGCGCCTGCTGAAGTGCCCCGATCGCGGAGTCGTAGTTCTTTTCCTTGTCGTACAGGTAGGCGAGCTGCAGGCGCGACTCAACGTAGTGATCGTTGGCTTCCGGAATCTGATTGAACTCTTCGATCGCCTTGTCGTTCTCGTTCAGTTCCGTGTAAACCGTGCCGAGGTAATAACGCACCCGGAAGTTTTTGGGCTGGGCTGCAAGCACCAGGTTGAACTCGGTCGCCGCGCGATCGAAATCGCCGCGTTCGAAGTACACCAGTCCGATCTTGGTGCGGGTGTCGGCCGGGTCGGTCTCGATCGCCTCGAGATGCTTCAGCTGCTGGAGGGCCTGGTCGTAATTCTTTTGCCCGACGTACAGTTCGGCCAGACGCTTGCGCACCAGCTGGTTGTTGGGGTTCACCTGGAGCACTTTCTTGTAGTACCCGATGGCCTCCTTGGACTTGCCCTCGATCTCGCGCAGCACCGCGAGGTCGAGCAGCACCAGCTCGGACTGGGGATTCAAGTTCAGCGCCTTCGCGTAATAGCTCTCGGCGGCCTTGTAATTCTTCGCCACCACCATCACGCGCGCCGCGTAGTAATAACCCAGGAAGGAGTTGGGGTTGAGCGCGATCAGCTTCTTGAAGACCCCTTCGGCCTTCGAATATTTGCCCTGCTTGGCGTAAAGCGTGCCCAGGTACAGGTGGGCTTCCTGGTTCTTGGGATCGAGCCTCAGGACGGAATTGTACTGTTGTTCGGCTATGTGGTCCTTGCCGAGCGCCGAGTTGATCCCGGCGCCAAGCAAAAGCGCCCGAACCGACTTGGGGTCGAGAGTGATCGCGCGGTCGACCTGCTTGAGCGCGTCCTTGAGCCGCCCGTCGCGAACGTACATCGTCGCGAGCATCACCCTGAGCGTCGCATTGTTTGGGTCGTACTTGACCGCTTCTTCGAGCGCGGCCAGCGCTTGCTTGCGGTCGCCGTTGTTGATCGCGTCTTGGGCCCGAAGAAACGCGCCCATCGCCTTCGCGGAGTCGGGAATCTTGACGAATGGGACTCCGCCGAACGGGCTTGGGCCCTCAGTGCTGGCGGTCCGAACCGGATGCGCGCCGTTGTCGGACATGCGCGCGCAACCGGCAAAGGCAACGCAGGCCGCAGCCAACAACACCAGCGCGGACCTTGCGCAAAATCTCAGCATCCAGTGGGAATTCCGTGGGGGATCCTGAATCACAGCTAACATGGCGGTACCGGACCGTCAACCAAACCCCTTTTGCGCGCAGGTCGATGGATCGAGCAATGCCCGCGTTCGTTCGAAACCTCTCCTATTATAGACGTTTCGCGGGTGGAGGCGACGAGCTTTCGCAGTGTTTTTTGCGTCTTCTTGCACCGCCCTTTCGCACTCGGCTAGAGCCTGAGGCCGGAGTTGCGCGAATTCCGATGCCGGTTGTCGTTATCCAGGGCCCCGATTCGGGCGTATCCCGCGCTCGGGGAGAACCGTTGTCCCGCGCGGGACGGCGGCTCGGCCTGTTGCCTCTTATATGCGTGATGTACCTCGTCATCAGCGGCGGCGCCTACGGCCTCGAAGACGCGGTCCATATCGCAGGACCGAAGCTCGCCCTCCTTTTGTGCCTGCTCGTTCCGCTGACGCTCAGCCTTCCGACCGGCCTGATGGCGTCGGAATTGACGGCGCTGATGCCGGTCGAGGGCGGCTTCTACTTTTGGGTGAAGGAGGGATTGGGTCCGTTCGCCGGGTTCGCCGAGGCGTATTTCACGATGCTGTACACCGCGGTGGACATGGCTATTTACCCGGTGCTGTTCACGAGTTACCTGAGTTTCCTGATGCCGATTTCGCCCGCGGCTCAGGCGATACTGGCGGTTTCGATCGTATGGCTGGCGGGACTCCTCAATCTCGCCGGAATTCGCCCTGTAGGCTTCACGTCGGTGCTGCTCGCCGCGCTATTGCTCTCCCCGATGGCGGCGCTGGTGATCGCGGGACTTCCGAGGATAGTCCATTTCGTCACGCCGGCCGAGCCGCTGTTTCCTTCGGGCTTTGCGGGCGCTCTCGGCGCGGGGCTCACAGTGGTCATCTGGAATTTCTCGGGATGGGAGAATCTGAGCGTCGTCGCAGGAGAATTGGAGGACGCTGGCCACAACTATCTGCGCGCGATCCTCGTAACGATTCCGCTGGTGGTCGCGGGCTACGTGCTTCCGCTGCTGGTGTCGGTCTCGGGAAGCGTGAACGTGACGCATTGGCGAATGGGATGGTTCTCGCACGTCGGATACGCGATCGGCGGGCCGGCGCTGGGTGCGTCGCTCGCGATCGGCGGGGCGCTGATGGCGTTCTCGGTGTTCGAGGCGGCGATGCTATGGGTGTCGCGGATGCCCTACGTGCTGGCGCGCGAGGGCTATCTGCCGCGCTCGCTCGGCGAAGTATGGCAGGCGACGGTCGCGCCGTGGAAATCGATACTGGTCTCGTGCGCGCTCTTCACCCTCCTGGTGCCGCTCGGATTCGTTGCGCTGGTGGTGCTCGACGTTTTCTTCTACATGGCGGCGCTCGTGCTCGAGATGGCGGCGATGGTGCGGCTGAGACGGCTTCGGCCCGCGCGCGACGGGATGTTCACCGTGGGCGGAGGCAGACTCGGGCTTTACCTGGTCGCGGGCCTTCCTGTTTTCACCTGGCTTGCGACGTTCGGCCTTGCGATGTCGCATGGCGACGGCCACGGCGATTTCCTGGTTGCGATCGCGCTCGGGGCAACCGTATGGCCCGCCTATGCGATAACGCGCCGGCGCTACGGCGGTCCGGTCAAGTTGGCCGACGAGCCCGCCGCAACTGCGGAAGCCTGACATTCGCGCGCACCAGCGTCCGCGCTCTTATCGCGGAACCAATCGGTACAAGAGAACCACTTTATCGTTGCGTAGCGGCTCGATATTGAACGACGCGCTCAGACGCTCCATTTCACTGCTCAAAAGATCCGCGTAGTCGCGGTTCTCGGGCGCAGCGAGCAGCAGGTAAAGCGGTTTTCCCGTATGCGCGCCATTCGCAAGAGTGGAGATCTCAGCGTCGTTGGCGCGATCGCCGTCGAAGACCACCGGCGGCGCCGCACCGGCCCATCCGCTGGCACGTTTCGCGTAAAGCCGCCCCAGATGGTAGTCGGTGAACTGTTCGCCCGGGTCGAACGAATTGAGTCCCACCAGGCGCGATCCGATATCCGGCAGATAGAGTTCCAGGAATTGCAGCGAAACGTTGCTGACCACGATCGAATCGCGCCCGAAATCAGTACGCATCGCGGTC
>JAKAVX010000072.1 GCA_021827465.1 Deltaproteobacteria bacterium
ATCGACTATCAGGAAATCCTGCGTTCCCCAGAGCGTATCCTTGAGGAACTGGCGGAGCGCGCCCATCACCATCGGGCCGCGCCAGATAACTGGCGCCCGGTCGTCAAGGAAGAACCCCATCGACATGATGCGGACGCCACATTTCTCTATCGGGTAGAGGTTCTGAGGACCGCCCGCTCTCGGCCGCTCGTCACCCGTGCCAAACATCAGGGCCATCGACGGCCCGTAGATATCCGCGTCGAGAAGCCCGACCTTGAGCCCCATCTGCGCAAGCGCGACCGCAAGATTCGCCGCGACCGTTGATTTTCCGACGCCGCCCTTGCCGCTTGCCACCGCGACGACATACCTGGTGCCCGCAAGGCGGACACGGCCGGTTTTCTCGCCAAGCTCGGCCTCGACACGTCTTACCTGGAGATCGAGCGCCTTGACGCCGAGATCGTCAGTAAGCGCCTGGCGCACGCTGGCGGCAAGACGCTGCATCACTTCATCGCGCTCACTTGCCTGGCGCAGCACCACGATAAAGCCGCCATTGTTCGGCTTGACCTCTTCGACGATGCCAAGGGCGAGGATATCGGCCGAAAAACCCGGGTACTTTACCTGCCCGAGCGCTTCAAAGACTGCTTCGACGGGAATCTGTCTGGCCACTTGACGGATTATCGCAGAGCGATTGGCCGCCGAAAAGCAGGCTGCCCGCCGATTCGCAGGGCGGCAAGCGGAACGCAATCTGCGGCCCGCTCAGGGTGACTCCTTGCCGTAGTCCCACGAGATCACGCGCTCGGGCTTGAAGCGCACGACCACGACTTTCTCACCTTTGAGAGATTTGGCGTAGGCGGTGCCGTCGCGCTTGCCAAGGTACGCCACCGCCATCCGAAGCAGCCGCGCGTCATCAGTTTTGATCTCCATCCGGACGCGTCCCTTGAGGATTACCGCCTTGTACGGAGGCTTCTTCGTATCGACGCACAGGGTGACGCGCGGATCGCGCACGAGGCACTTATACTTGAACGCCTCGGGCCCGGTATGGAATACGACTTCGCCGCGCCGGTACTCGTACTAGGTGGGAACCGCATGCGGCGCGCCGTCGGGCGCAGTAACGGCTACGACCGCGATATTGGGCTCCGAGAGCAGGCTTTCGATCCCGCGCTTGTTCATCGACATGATTTTCAGCCCTCCCTGGGGCGGATGCCGTAAGCGGCGCGCGAGGCCGCAGGGTTCGCCGATTAGCGGCCTTTGAAGACCGGTTTACGCTTCTCCATAAAGGCGCGTACGCCTTCGCGAACGTCCTCTGAGGGATTACTGATCATCACGGAAAGCGCGGCGTCCTCGAGCGCGTTGTCGAGCGTCATGTTGAGTTGTTTGTACATCATCCGCTTAGCGAGCCGGATCGCGAGTGGAGGTCCTTCGGCGAGGCGACGCGCCAAATCGTTGATTCTTGACTCAAGTTGACCGTGTTGGACAACTTCCGTCACGAGGCCCAGTTCCATCGCCTGATTGGCGTCATAGACCTCCGACAGGAGCGTCATCTTGAGCGCCCTGTCGAGCCCCATCACGCGCGGGAACAGGAATGCCCCGCCTTCGTCGCATAGTAGCCCGAACTTGAGCGCAGTGTCGCCAAGGCGTGCCTTGTCTGACGCGATCCGGAAGTCGCAGCAAAGCGCGAGGGTCAGCCCGCCCGCGACGGCCGGTCCGTTGATGGCCGCGATAACGGGCTTGTCGAGCCGATGCATCGACAACACCAGCTGATGGAAGTTTTCGCGCATCTCCAGCAGATGGCCCATCGGATGGCCGTGATAACGCGAGCGCGTCTCCGCCGAGCCGCTGACGTCGCCGCCGGAGCAAAATCCGCGTCCCGCGCCGGTGACAACCAGCACACGAAGCGCTTCGTCCTGACGAAACACGTCCACCGCGGCGATCAGCTCCTGAACCATCCGCTCGGTGTATCCGTTGAGCGTCTGCGGACGGTTGAGCGTGATTCGCGCGACAGCCCCATCGGCCGTCCACAAGATATCGCGATATTCCATTGCCCGGTCCCTCCTTATGGGAGTTGGTCCGCGTCAGCGACCCTGGAACTTCGGCTCGCGCTTTTCGAGGAACGCTTTCACGGCCTCGCGATGGTCCTCGGTGCGGCCGGTCATGGTCTGGCCCACCGCTTCGCGGTCGCAGAGTTCGCGGAATTCGTGAGTGACGGCCGCGTTCAGATTGGCCTTCATATAGGCGTAGGCGAGGGTCGGGCCGTTGGCGATTCGCCGCGCAAGCGCGTGCACCTCGTCCTTGAAAGACGCCGCCGGCACGACACGGTTGACGAGTCCAATTCGAAGCGCTTCGGCAGCGTCGATCACGTCGGCGAGGAAATAAAGCTCGCGAGCCTTGGCGCTGCCGACCAGTCGGGTCAGCGACCAGGTGCCGCCGAAGTCGCCGGAAAAGCCGACCCTGGCGAAAGCCGTCCCGAGACGGGCGTTGTCAGCCGCTATTCTGATGTCGCACGCCATCGCAAGGCTCAGCCCGGCGCCGGTAGCAGGACCGTTGACCGCGGCGATCGTCACCTTGGGCATCTCGTGCAGCATCACGCTCGATTCTTCGGATCGGCGAAGGCCGGCCACCCGGTCCTCGACGGTGGGCGCGGGACCGGTGCTTTCATTGCGCGCGCGCATCGCGGTGATATCGCCGCCCGAGCAGAATCCGCGTCCCGCCCCGGTCAGCACGACGCATCCTATCTGCGGGTCACTCGACGCCGAGGACAGCGCCGCCAGCAACCCGGCCATCATGTCCGGCGAAAGGGCGTTCAGCTTGTCGGGCCGGTTCATGGTGAGATAGAGCACACGGTCGCGCGATTCGACCAGGAGATCCTCTTTCGCCATTTTCGCTGACTCCCTTGTGCGATCCGCCCTTGTATTACTGCGGCTTGGCGAAACTGTCGAGCGCGGCCGCAACCGCCTGCGTCCCGTCGAGATCGTGACCGAGCGCCGCCGCCGCGTTGAACATCGAGTTCATCAGCGCAAGCCCGGGCAGCGAAATCCCGTTCTCGCGCGCGGCACCGGACACAAGGCGGAGATCCTTGCGGATGAGCTTGATGAAGAAGCCGGGACGATAGTCGCCCGCGATGATCTTCGGGCCGAGGTTGCTGAGTTGCCATGAGCCCGCCGCGCCCGCGCCGATCGCCTCCAGAACCCGCGCCGGGTCGAGTCCGCCCGCGAGTGCGAAGGCCAGGGCCTCGGCCGCGGCTTCGAGCGTGAGCGAGACCGCGACCTGGTTGGCGAGCTTGGTCATCTGGCCCGCGCCCGACGCGCCCATGTAAGTGATCCTTTTGCCGAGCACTTCAAGGAGCGGGCGCCCTTTTTCAAAAGCAGGCTCGGCGCCGCCAACCATGATCGCAAGCGTGCCCTCGATCGCTCCGCTCTCGCCGCCCGAGACGGGCGCGTCCAGATATTCGACGCCGATCGCCGAAAGCCGCGCGGAGATCGCACGCTCGGCGTGCGGCGAGACGGTGCTCATGTCGATAACGATCTGCCCCGCCTTGAGCACGGGCTCGATTCGGGCAATCGTCGCCTCGACGTCGGGCGTGTCGGGCACCATGATGAAGACAATCTCTGCGCCCGCGACCGCCTGGGCCGCCTCGGAGGCGACGACCGCTCCGTCGGCCGCGAGGACGCGCGCCCGTTCAGGCGTCCGACTGTAAACGCGAACCCTCTTTCCGGCCTTGAGCAGCCGGCGCGCCATCGGCGCGCCCATTATTCCGGTTCCGATCCATGCTATTTCCATCGCGATACTACGGCCTCGACCTTCGATTGGGGACGCGGGGCGCGATTCAGCCGGTTCCGGGTTCGGAACGGACCTGAACGGTTCTTGCGGGCACATGCCATGAGAACTCCCGACCGGGCGGGATCGCGCTTATCAACGCGAGCGGTATCCACAGGGTAAAGAGCAGTCCGAGCAGCGGCGAGTGCCAGAGCCAGAACAGGCCATACAACAGGAAGACGCCGGCCAGCCCAAGATGCGCGCGCAGTTGAGTATCCGTCACTCCGGGCGGCGCTGCGGCGAAGATTTTCGAGACTATCATCCCCTGGCCCAGACAATGCCACGTTCCGTAGAAGCGGCATCGCCGACACACGCTGAGGCTGGATTCGAGCCAGAGCGCGCCGAGTATCACAAGGCCAAGGAGAAGATCGCCGGCTCCGTGCGTGGCGGCTTTTTCCAGCGCCAGAATCGTGAACAACGCGAAACCGCCGACTCCGATTACGCGGAACGCGGCCGGCTTCTGCAGAAAATAGACAAGCGGCTCGAATGGCCCCGGATTGAATCTCTGCATAGGTCGGTACGAGTGTCAGAGCCTAATGTAGTCGGCGTGGCAGTGAGCGCAAGCTTCGGGTTGAGGCCTCCAACGCGGCTGCTTACGTGGGCGGTTGGCTCAAGAAATTGCATGACGATCCCAAGCTTGTGATTCACCCTGCCGCAGAGGCGCAAAAGGCGGCGGACTACGTCCTGAATCGAACCCCTTCCGAGTAAATTCGCGGCGACTGAACTCCCGCTCGGTAGCGGCTTTCGGCTGCCAGCCCAAGCAATATCGCGGGCCAACGGTTCAGAGGTGTATACTCCCCAGGCGCAGTTGCGCGAGCTGTGCGCCAGCGAAAGCGCGGCTCGCAACGATAAGCGCTCTGCCAGGGGCGCTCCAGCGTCAAGCGCTTAGTGGAGAGATCTCGATGGCTCGAAGAAGCTCCGCATTGAAGAAGCAGAACGACCACAAAAGAGATGTGGAGTTGCGGGGCGAGGTGCGCGCCGCAGACCTGGACGGCCGCCAGTTCTCGCTTCGCCTGGATGACGGCACAAAAGTGGTCGCCAGGTTCACGGGCGAGCAGGAACGGACGGTCACGGAAGCTCTTCGCGAACATACGAGCCGTCGCCTGCGGCTCAGGGGACGCGCCGAGGTCGCGCGCACGGGAAGGATAAAACGCATCGCTTCCGTCGAGTCGCTCGCGGTGGAACCAGCCGAGGTCACCAAACCCGTTTCATCCGCCAAGCCAATCTGGGAGGTCGCTGTTGAAATCGGCGCGAGGGTGCCCGACGAGGAATGGGCAAAGGTTCCCAGAGACGCGGCAAGAAACCTTCATCATCATCATCTCTACGGAGCGCCCAAAGAGAAGGGAGGATGAAGACGGTCTTCGTCGATGCGGCGTACTGGGTTGCTCTGCTCAACCCTCATGACGACCTGCACGACCGCGCGATGGCGATTGGCCGCTTGGTCGCCGAAAGCGTCGGCCGCCGCTCATAATAAACGTCTAGCGCGAAGAACACGACCGCGGTTACCGGAAATGCACATACCTGACCGCAAATATGGCGATATCGCGAACGACCTCGACGAGTTCGTTTCTTACCTTACCCGCTTGAGGGTGGAACCTCTGGATAGAATGCGGCACGCTCTGGCAAACATCAGGGAAATCGAAAAGGCCTGCTCGCAAGGACGTGCCGCTGCACTGGAGCTGGAAAGAGACTCGCGGCTGCCGGAACTGATCTGGTCTCTCGTTGAGGGCGCTGAGCTCTCAGAGATTTTTCGCGGGATGCAAGGCTACGATGAAGCGGTCGTCAAGAGGCTCATGCGAAGGGCCGCCAACGGACCGGTCGATCCGAGGATGGAGACGCAGAACAGCAACGAGGCCAGAAACACCCTCTTCGAACTGCGCCTCGGGGCGGCCTTACACGCGGCAGGCGCTTCGATCACGTTGGGTGGGCTCGCGGATCTCGTTGTCGATCATGCGGGATTTCGCCTCTACGTCGAGTGTAAGCGACCGCTCGGCGAACACAACATAGCCCGAAGAGCAGACGAAGCCTGCTCGCAGTTGCGCGCGCGGTTCGACGCCGATTCACATCCTAACGCAGTCGGCATGGTCGCGATTTCGACCTCGAGAGCTCTCAACGGTGGCGGCAACAAGATGCTCTTCGTTAAGCGCGAGAGTGACATCGAGCCGTCGCTGACGAGGGATCTCCGGCGCATCTACGATTCCCATTGTAGCGCTGTCCGCTCGCAAGTCGACCTTAGGATCATCGGCGTGATCTGTCATGTGTTCACGCCGGTCCTTGTTCAAACTACTAGACGCCTAATCGCGGCTTCCCAGTTCGATGTCTTCCTTGGCGATCATCTCGGAAATGCGCTTCCCGTCACAGGAGACAAGCTCAAGGCGCTCCTAGACCGCCTTAAGGGGGGCCACAGCACGTGGCAGGGACGACATAACGCCGGCTCCGCACATCAATCATTTCCCTAACCAACGCCTCGTTGCGGGGCGCTACGCTCCGACGTTACATGGCGCGCCAGGTCCACGCAGCGGGCATTCTCGCCGGGCCGACCTGTCGCCGGAGGGAGCTGTTTTTTTCGCAAAAGAGCTTGAGCGCTCCTACGGCGTTGTTTGCTGCGCCGCGGCCGCATCGGCAAGCACCCGCTGGAGCAGCGGCGGAAAGCAGAGCCGTAGGGTAAGACACCAGAAGTACAGCGCATCGGGTCCAAAGAACTCGGGGTAGCTTCGCAGTCCGTGAGCGGTCCCATGTCGCAGGTTCGGCCCGCCGTGGTCGACCAGAAGCGTCTTCAGATCGAAGGTAAGATTCGCGCCAAATATCTCTTCGAACTTGGGCAGGTACAGGATCTGCTGCAGATGCATCTCCTCTTGGACACCCTCCTGGCTGAGCTTCGAAGGAACGACCCCGCGCTGCAGAAGAAGGCTCCGGAAGGAATTTTCGACCTGCGGAACAAGTAGGTGCGTGGAAACCAGCAGATTTCCGGTAAGTCCCGCGTGAAGGCCTTCGGCGAAGATCGGGGCTCGATCCGCCGGGATGAACGGATTATCCGAAACCAATGGCGTCCAATCTGCGAGGCGCATCGGATGCTCTAGGACGATTTGATTGGCTGCAGCGCCGATCGCGATTGCCGAGAGTCCCCTTAAAAAGGCTAGCTGACGCGCCATGGCGAAGCGGAGAGCGGCTTCGGCCCTGTCTGTCTCGTTTGATAGGGCAGGCGGGGTTTTCGCGACCGTTTTGCCAAAAGCGTTCATCAGCATGACGGGCCAACTCGACGCCAGCGGTGCCGCTTTCATCACATCGAGCGCCTGCTCTCGGAGGACTCTCACATCTGGAGGATTCGCCAGAAGTGCAACTCCCAGCAGCGCCTCAGGAAGCGGCCTCCCGGTCACGCTCGCGATCGTTTTCCGCACAAGCTCCGTCGCGTCGAACTGCCCGGCTTCGACCCTCTTCAGCTCGCCAACCGACTTCTGCTGCGCTGCGACTAGGCGTGCGTGCAGTTCATCTACGCGGTCCTTCTGCCCGCCTACTTGACGATGCGCCTGAATTGCCCGCTCCAGACAGTCCGAGATCAGGAGATAACTCGGCGGTGTTCCACCCTCCAAGAGAGCCGCCTTCTTTACGTAGGTCTCTGCCGCCGCAACGCGCGCGACGCGCTCCCCCGCGGAATCGCCGGCTCTATGAAGCCATTGGGCCTGCCGCGTCCAAAACTCGCGCGCGGTGTCAACCGCGTTCTGCGTTTCCGCGCGCTCAGCAGCGTCTTTGGTGATCGACGCGTAGACGACCGGATCGCCAAGATCGAACTCGACGAGCAGATCGATAACGCGTGGTGCTAACGGAGCGAGTTGCCGCGTCAGGCTCTGAGCGAGTTGCTCAACGTAGCCCGCTACGTCATTGAACCGCTGCTGGTCATTGATCATCCGCGCAAGCCGAAGAGCCCTCTCGGCCCGATCAGCGCTATACACGAATATCGACTGCTCCCCGACCTTCGGCGGCTTCTGCTCCAGCCGCCGCGCCGACTCCAGATACGCGTCAACGGCAAGCTGCGCACATTTGATGTCGCGCTTCTGCACCCAGACCACGTCCGCCACACGTGCACGCATTTCCGGGTCTGCGATGTTAGGTGCTAGCTGACTCAGAATTCCCAGTTCAGCCTCGCTGAGATGAGTGATCGGCGCCAGCACTTCGCCGCCGATCTGTCCCGGGTCTTGGAAGGGCTCGGTCGCCGAGTGAGGACGCAGATGGGAAAAGGTCAGCTTGCACAGGAGGCGGAAGACTGCGACGGCCGCGGCATCTCCAGCGGCGGCGGCCTCCGTGCGTTTCCTTCCGAGCAGCTCAAAGTAATCGAAGCAGGTCGCCCGGGCAGCACCGGCGAGTGCCTGTTCCCATTGGCATCGCTCGAAGTCAGCAGAAGTGACAGCTTGTTCCATTTGCGCGCGATCCTCGGATCCTGCAACCGATAAAAGATACCATGCGCGATCCGGTCGGCACAGGCTTAAACCGCGGTCAAGACCACACCCGACTTTGAAACTCAGGAACCAGAGGCCACTGGGAGACCGCAGCTAATGTCTCGCGCCGCGGCGGCCATTGTGAGAGACGCCATTGCGCTGTTAAGGACAGCGCGCCGGCCTCGTAGCGTTCCAAGAATTTGTGGGGACCTCGCCGGCTAACTTTGAGCATCGCGGCCGCGTGAGCCTTGTCGCCTCGAGCGAAAGCGTTCGTCCCAAACACGAACTGACGGTCTGCTTCCGCCCGCGAAGTACCGAACGGAACCGTTATGGATCGTGGCGCCTCGCCATGCCTGAGCTCCGGCGGCACCTCGCACAGAGACGGTTTTGCGTGCCGCGAAAGAAAAAGGGCCGGACGAATCGTTCGGCCCTTTGCGATGGCCGCGTTTCGGGTCAGGCGGCGGCCTTGGCTTCGGTGCATCCATCCTGCTCTTGAGCAATCGCCCCGCGCTTGGAGAAAGCCGTCGCGATTCCCAAAGCCAGGAGCGCGACAACCACGATAACAATCCGTGCCGCACCGGGCTCCGTGACCGAGGCCGGGCAGAACGGCGCGGCCGGAATTCCGGCCAGGTTCATCACCTTGATCGTCGGGTTCAGAGCCGGACCCGCCGTATCCTTGAACGGATCGCCGGCCGCGTCGCCGACGACCGTGGCCCAGGCCAGGATAAAGGCCCGCAACCCTTGCGGGACAGACCCCATTAGACCTATGGAGTCGGAAAATGAAAGCGGAAATTCCCGTTGATAAATGTTTTCGGAGAGCAAAGGAGGGCTGCTCGTGAAAATCAGTACT
>JAKAVX010000073.1 GCA_021827465.1 Deltaproteobacteria bacterium
GGTAAGCTAATGCTTGGTTTCGATTCGCCGCCCGTAGGAGACTTCCCCCTTGTCAACGCGCAAACTGAAGCCGCACTCCGGATTGGTGCACACCCAAGCTTTGAACAACACCGAAGCGCCTTCCTGTCCGTAATCCGAGAGGGGGATCAGGCTCCCATTGTTGCACTTCTGGCACTTCGGCCAGTCCATCATCCACTCCTCCTTGCCGCGACCCAAAACACTCACGTTTCCCTCATCGAAACTATCCAACAGGCGCAGTCAAAGCAACGAGCTTTGTGAGTTTTCAATTTGGCAAATTTCCAGCGGCAACCGGGACGGTGATAAGGTTGGCTTATGGAGTCCGAAAAGCCGGGCTTTGACATCCGCCAGGCAACCGCACGCGACCATTCGAGGATACTCAGGCTTGCGCGTGAGCTGGATTCGACAAACCTTCCCACCGAGTCGGCTGGACTGCGCGAGGCGCTCGAGCGGTGCGAGCGTTCGTTTGCCGGGCGGATTCGGAACCGCGCCCGCACTCTCTATATTTTTTGCGCCGAGGACACGCGCACGCGCCGTCTCGCCGGCGCCTCGATGATAATCGGCAAGCACGGCACTCCCGAGGCGCCGCATTACTACCTCGCGATGGACACCGAGGAGCGCTATTCGCACACGCTTCGCCGGATGTTCCGCCATACGTTCCTTCGGCTGCGCCACTCGATGGACGGGCCAACGGAGATCGGCGGGCTTATCGTGACGGCCGCGATGCGCGGGCGTCCGGAGCAGATCGGCAAGCAGCTCTCGTGGGTGCGATTCCTGTATCTTGCAAAGCATCGCGCGCGTTTCGAGGCGCAGGTGCTGGCCGAGATGCTGCCGCAGTTCGGTCCCGACTACCGCAACGCCTTCTGGGACCATTATGGGCGCGAAGTCACCGGGCTTTCTTTTCGCGAAGCTGACAGGCTCTCCACGCGGGACAAGGAATTCATCCGCGCGCTCTTCCCCGACGCGCCGCTCTATACGTTTCTTCTGCCCGAGGACGTGCGCCGTTCGCTCGGCGAGGTTGGAGAGCGAAGCCGCGGCGCGGTGAGATTGCTCGAGCAGGCCGGGATGAAGTTCCTGCATCATCTCGATCCGTTCGACGCGGGCCCGTATTACGGCGCCGAGGTTTCCGAGCTGAGGCCGGTGAAGGACTATCGCGCGCTTGATGCGGTTATAGGCGCGCCCTCGCCCGAGAAAAGCCGCGCATACCTGCTCGCGCGCGAGGATCGGCGCGGATTTCGCGCGGTGCGCGCCGACGCTGCCGTCGAAGACTCGCGGATAATCGTCAACGACGCGGTGCTGGCCGCTCTTTCGGCGCGCGAAGGCGAGCGGCTCGACGTCGTCCCGCTGCCGTAGCCGCAACGGTTCCGCGCGCGTCAGCTTTCCAGTATCGCGCGATAAAAGCGCACCGCCGCTTCAACTTCGGCGGGAAAATTGTACTCGTTGGGAGCGTGGATAACGCCAGTGGACGGCCCCGGTCCGAACACCACAGGCGCCAGCCCCGCCGCCGCGTACACGCCCGCCTCGGTGCATCCCGATTTCACGCCGGTTCCAAGCGCGATACCCGAGCGCGCCATCGCTGCCATCGCAAGCTCGACCGTCTCGCTCGCAGCCGCGCTTCGGAATCCATGGTTGGCGCGTTTTTCCGTGAGTTCTATCGCAAGGCCGGGTGCTGCGGCTTCCCGAAGCCGCTCGACAATCTCCGCTACGCCGCGGCGCACATCGTCGAGCGAAAGGCCGGGCGGAGGCCGAAGCTCGAAGTCGAGCGCGACGGCGTCGCCGACGGTGCGTATCAGGCCCGGATTGCAAGTCAGCGTAGGCTCGGCGAAGTCCGCCTCTCGCGGGCCGGCGCGATCGGCGAAATCGTTTAGCGTTTCGACAAACCGATGCAGCGAAACGATCACTTGAGGCGGAATACGCTTGGAACGCTCGATTAGGTCCGTCTCGATCGCGTCCGCACCCAAAGTTTCGGCGGATCCCGCCGCGACCAGCACGTCGCATCGCGCCGGAACCTTGTTGACCGCGTCGCCGCCCTCGATAGCTGCGACTTGGAGCCCCGGACGCGAAGCCAACGCGCCGAGCGCCTTTACGATCGCATTCTCGCCGAGCGCGGGCGTGCTCGAATGAGCCGCCCGGCCGACGAACCTGACGCGGCGCATCTTGAGCGGAGCCTCCGAATTGACGGGCGTGAACCGAATCGCAAGTTCGAACGCCATCAGGCCCTTGTGCGCGATAATCACCTCGAGTCGCGACGGTTCGCCGACGAACGCGAGCGCGCCGCGCGGCAACGCGCCGGATTCGGCCATCTCTTTTGCACCGATAAGCCCGTGTTCCTCGCCGAACGTGCCGACCAGGTAAACATCGCGGCGCGGTTTCCCGATTTCGACAAGTACGGTCGCCTTGGCCGCGAAATCGAGCTTGGTGTCGGCGGCTCCCAGCCCGTAAATCCGCTCGCCCTTCACGGTTGCCGAGAACGGATCGCCGCCGCATTCGGTCCATAGCGCCAAATCGCCGGGTGGCACGGTATCGAGATGGGTATTGAGGACGAGCGGGGCGAGACCTCGCTCGCGGCCCTCGACGAACGCGAGCAGATTCACCTGGCTCTGGCCCTCGCGGCGCGAGGGGACAAGCCGCGCAACGATTCCGGCGGGCGCAAGGATTTCCCACGCGCAGAACTCCGCCATCTCCCGCGTTCCTTCCGTCGTAACGCTGCGGATTGCAATCAGCTTTCGGCAGAGTTCTGACAACCGGGGTTCCATCGCGGCGGTTCTTCGATGACCTGCGCTATCTGACGCCGCCCTTGAGGCTCGCGAGCTTGTCGTGGACGGTGCCGGAGTTGTGATGCATCGCGGGGATTTCCGCGGCCAGTTTCGCGGTCTCCGAGGCGTTCCCGGCTTCGAGAGCGTCGCGAAGCTTTGCGACCGCGCCCGCGATCGCGGCCCATCGCGGTCCGCCGTATTGCGGCAGACGCTTCCACGCCTGGTTGTTAAACAGCGCGTGCAGGTCTTCGAGGTTGCAGCCGAATTCGCCGGCGAACGCGCCTTCGATTTCCCTTGCCGACGTGAGTTCGGCGCATCGCTGCTGCACGTGGATCAGCCGTTTCCAGGCTTCCACGCGATCGGGCGGAAGCTTTTCAACGACCGTGCCGAAGCTTTTCTTGGAAACCGCGTTGAGCTGGATCAGCCGCCGCGCGTTTCTCGCCTCGTGGTAAACAAGGGCGACGTATTCGACGTAAAGAGGGAGTTCCTGTGCCGGTTCCATGACTCAGACTTTGACAAATCGGAGCCCCGCACCCAACCCCGGCGTGGCGGGCCGACATTCGGCACAATAAGATGCTACTCAAACCACCCGCCTTGCCTCATTCTGAGCGAAGTCTGCGAAGCGAAGAATCTCGCTCCACCAGCCTTTGTTGGCATGAGATCCTTCGCTTCAGAAGCCCCTCTCGCTTCGCTCAGGGCGCCGCAGCGGCGGCTCAGGATGACAGAAAATAGAATGCCCTGATGGAGAAAGGCGGTTACTCAAGGCATCGTGCGAGGATATCGAATGCGGCTGAGAGTTCGTCTTCCGTGAGGCATCCGGCGGGAAGAAAAAGCCGGATACAGGCCGGATCGTGACCGCCGTAGTAGAGCGCGAGCCCCGCGGAGAAGCATCGGCGGATAAGCGCCCGCGTCTTTTCCAGCGAGCCGTCGCCCACCCGAAACGCGAGCATCGCGCCGACCCCGTCCACGCGCGAGATTCTGCCCGGATGCTCGCGCGAAAGCCGCTCGATATGCTCGCGCGTAAGCCGCTCCAGCCGCTTTATCCTTCCGTTCGGACCGAGATAACCCTCGCCGGCGATCTTCTCGATAATCCGCCGCCCGACCGCCATCGCGACCGTCACGCCCGAGAACGTGCCGGAAATCAGCCCCGGATCGGGCGCCAAGTCTTTTCGATAGAGCAGGGCGCTTCCCTGCAGGATCTTGCCGATCGTTATCACGTCGATATAGTCGGCGAGGTCGAGCAGATCGGTCGCGAAGAGTTCTCCGGTGCGTGCGAAGCTCTGGACCTCGTCGGCCCATACGATGATTCCCGCGCGGCGGCATTCCTCGAGCATCGGCACAAAGAAATCGCGCGGCGCGGTGACGAAGCCGGCCTCGCCCTGGACCAGCTCGACGATGAACGTCGCGACGCGATCGCCGCTTCGCCGAATTATCTCGCGAAGCGCGGCGAGCGATTTCGCCGCCGAATCGGGATCGCCGCGATCGAAAAACGGCACGTATTCGACCGGGAACGTCGCGGGCTGGCCCATCCTGTAGTCGGGGCGGTCGGTAATTTCGGCCATCGCGGTGGTTCGCCCGTGGAAGCAATGGCGAAACGCGATCACGCCGGGCCGTCCGTCGCGCTTCTGGCGAATCAGCTTGAGCGCATTCTCGTTGGCGTCCGCCCCTGACAGCGAGAGCCAGCATCGCTCCATCCCGCGCGGCGCATGATCGAGCAGCGTTTTCATCAGCGCGTGATACTCGCGATTGAAGAGCAGGTTGCCCTGCATAACGAGGTCCGACGCGCCGGCCCGAATCGCGGTTTCCACCAGGTCGAGGTTTCCGTGGCCGAAGAAATGAACGCCGATGCCGAGCGCGAAATCGAGCACCCATCGCCCGTCCGCCATCATCGCGCGCGCCCCGCGTCCGAGTCCCGAGCCGAGATAGGGATAGAAGGCCGGACGCCCGCGCAGGCGGGCAATCTCCGTTAGCTCGGCCTGCATCGCGGGCGAATCCAGCGGCGCGCGGCCGTTGGATTCGCCCTCGGCTATCGCTTCCATCATGAGGCGAAGGCCGCGTTCGAATTTTTCTCCGAAGTCCATGGGCGCCTACCGCTGAAAAAGCACGCGCCCACGGCGGACCTCGTCGTCGGACGTCCGTCGCGGGCGCGGGAGCGGCCGTCGCATCCCTTTTCGCAGGCCGTCACCGAAGGTCGTAAGGCATGCGGCAGGGATGGGCGCGGCGTTGGTCACTTGAGCGTGCGGACCGAGAACCCGCGGTCATTCGAGCATAGCAATGACCGCTTGCCGTCGAGCGAGGTTTCGAGCACAACTTCGCGTCCCCACAGCCGCTGCAGGTAGGACATGGTTTTTTCCGCGTACTCCAGATGGAGGTCGCGGCCGTCGTGGTGATGCTTCAGGTAAAGGGTGCGGTTCTGGCCGAAATCGGCGTCCTCGACCTTGATGACCGGCATCGAGTTGGCGCCGACGCTCTTGATCAGGGTCTCCTTGACCTTGCGCCATCCTTCCTCGTCCGAGACCTTGCTCACGACGTATTCGTCGCCGCGCTGCTCGTACTCGAACAGGTCCATCTCGCGCATCAGATCTTCGGTCAGGTAGCGGCGGATGAACGACGCGTCGCGTTCGACCTCGCGCACCTCGAAGATTTTCTCCGCTCCGGTCTTGTTCGGCGGGCCGTCGCGCTTGATCTCCTCGCGGGTCGGATTCGTCCAGCGGCGGTAGATGTCGTGCCAGAGCTTGAAACCGAGGTGGTAGGGGTTTATCTGGCCCGGAATCGGACGGACCACCTGATTGTGGCGCACGATGAATTCCAGATGCAGCCCCTGGTCGACTTCGAGCGATTCGAGGATGCGATGGTGCCAGTAGCTGGCCCATCCCTCGTTCATGATCTTGGTCTCGATCATCGGCAGGAAGTACTTGGCTTCCTCGTCCACGATGGTCAAAAGATCTCTTTCCCACTCCGCGAGAAAGGGATTGTGGTCGCGGATGAATAGCAGCACGTCCTCGTCCGGCTCGAGGGGAACCTTGCGGAGATCGGGCTCCTTGTATTCCGGCCGTGCGTGGATTTTCTTGAACGGGTCCTCGCGCGGATGCGCCGCTTCGACGGCGCGGTCGATTTGTTCGGCGCGGTCTACCTTGCGGATCGCGAGGTTCCTGCGGCATTGCCATTCGAGCGCATGGGCCGCGTCGAGCACGTGCTCGATCTTCTCGAGTCCGATCGACGGGTCCTCGACGTAGCGGCGCACGCGCATCGCATGGGCCTTGAAGGTCTCGATGGTAAGCTCGGCGCGGGTGGTGCGATAGGTGAAGTTGTTTTTGAAGAAGTCGTTGTGCCCGTAAACGTGCGCGATCGTCAGGATTTGCAGGAGCAGCGTATTGTCGCGCATCAGGTAGGCGATCGCGGGATTCGAATTGATCACCATCTCGTACGGAAGCCCGCTGACCCCGTGGTCGTAGAGCGTCTTCAGCTTTTCGTACGATTTTCCGTACGACCAGTGCGGATAATGCGACGGCATCCCGGAGTACGCCATGTACCCGAGCATCTGGAAGTGGTCGCAGATCTCGAATTCCTGCGGGAAGCAGTCCAGCCCGAACTCCGCGACCTTTTCGCGGATTCGTTTGTCCCACTCGACGAGGTCTTTGATCTCGTGCTTCGCCATCAACCGTAATCCCTATGTAACCCGGTCCCTTGCGATCAATCCTGCTGAGCGCGCTCCTTTGCCAGGAACGCCTTGAACGACGGCCAGATGTCTTCCTTGCGCTCTATAAGCACGGTATGGAAGTTCGGACTCTGGATTCGCCTGAAGACGTTCAGCATCGAGGATTCGTAGTAGCGTGACCCGAGCGGCTTGATCTCGCCGTATCCGAACAGGTTGCACAGATTGGACAGCTCTTCAGCCGCCTTGAGCGCCGCCGCGTTGTCGGATTCGAAATTGTCGCCGTCCGAGCAGTGGAACGCGTACACGTTCCAGAGCGAGGGATGGTAGCGCTCGGCGATGATTTCGAGCGCCTTCTGGTAGCCCGACGAGATGAAGGTTCCGCCCGATTCGCCCTTGTGGAAGAACTCCTCCTCGGTGACTTCGCGCGCCTCGGTATGATGCGCGATGAAGACGATCTCGACGTTGCGGTAACGGGTCGAAACGAACTGGTAGAGCAGGAAGAAGAAGCTGCGCGCGAGATACTTCTTCATCGTGTCCATCGAGCCCGAGGTGTCCATGATGCAGATGACGACGGCGTTGGACTCCTCGCGGGTGTCGATCTCGATATGCTTGTAGCGGAGATCGTCCTTGTGGAACGGGAAACGGCGTTCGTCGGCGACGTTGCCTTCGAGCGCCGCCGCCTCGGCCATCTGCCTCGGGCCGCGCCCGGCCGCGAGCATCCGCATCACGCGCTGCTTGGCGGTGCGCCGCTTGTCCAGGCGCACGCGGATTCCGACGTGACGGTAGCCCTTGCGCTTGCTGGAACTGTCGGAGATGACCTCGCGGAGCGCGCGGCGCTCGAGGTTGGGCAGTTCGAGGTCCTCGAACATGATCTCGATCAGTTCTTCGAGCGTGACCTCGGTTTCGTAGTAATCGACGCCGGGGCGATCGCCGGCCATGTCGTCGCCCTTGCCGGGCTGCTGTCCGGCCTTGCCGATCACCTGGCCTTCCTGGGTGTCGCCTTCGCCCTGGCTCGAACCGCCGGCATTGTCGCCGAAGACGAAGCGGTATTCCTTGATTCCGCGCAGCGGGACCTTGATTACGCGGTCGCGGTCCTTACCGATGATGGACTCTTCGGCGATTATGTCCGCGATATTGTCGCGGATGGACTCGCGGACCTTCTGGCGATGACGCAGGCGGTCGCCCGCGGAGCGGTCGGAGCGCTCGGCGTCGGAGGGTCGATACTCGCGGAAGATTGTATCCACAGTCGTCTAAGCCTTGTCTCCGTGCCGGATGCCGGCTGTTCCTGTTACGGAACCGGGCTTTGGTTTAGGTCGATCACACCTCTGAAACGATGCGCGGCCTGGTGCCACGGCTGAATTATAGCGCGCCCCGCGCCGCCATGCGCGCGTCCAGCACGGAGGCGAGAATGAAGCCTGGGTCGTTAGGTCTTTTGGATTGCGCTCGCAGTGCAGTGATCGCTCATTGATGATTCTCGCCCGGCCGCCATCCCTTGGATCTCGCCGACCTTCTGTCATTCTGAGCGAAGCGAAGAATCTCATTCCACTGATTACCGCCCATCGCGCGTATATCAGTCGGCACTCAGGTCCTTCCATTCGGGGTTAGAGGTCCTAACCAAAGCGAGTTTTTTCGACCGGACCCATCCCTTGATCTGCTTTTCGCGGATGATCGCGGCCTCGACGTCGTCGGTTTGCTCGAAATAAACCAGCCGGCTGAGGTTGTATCTGGACGTGAAACCGGAAGCGAGGCCGTGCTTGTGCTCATAAACGCGCCTGGCAAGGCCGTTTGTCGCGCCGGTGTACAGAGTGCCGGACAGGTTAGTCATGATATACACGTAGTAGGTTCGGTCCCTTGGTCTGCCTCGCCTGCCCATCGTGGCATGAGATTCTTCGCTTCGCTCAGAATGACATGCAGACAGCGCCGGGAGCGGGTTCCGTCACCCGCGGAACGAACCGCTGCCGTATCGCGACACCGCGTCAATCCTTCCACAGATTGTTGGCCGCGTACTTGAGCACCACGTCCACGCACGACTCGCAGTAGCCGTTCTCGAGCAGGTTCTGCACCATCGCGTTGTACTTGTCGGTCTGCTCGGAGTCGCGCGTGCGCGCCTTCGTAATTATGCGCGAGATGTCGCGCACCGAGGTCATCAGTTTCTTCTCGATCGCTTCCTTGAGCGGCTCGTAGCTGCGATAGCTGACGCGCTCGCCGCGGCGCGACGACGCCCACAGGTACGCGATCACTTCCTGGCGAAAGCCGTCGGCGGCTGAGCCTATGATCGCGATCTGTTCCTCGATCGACTTGAGGAACCCCTCGTCGGGCGCAAGCTCCTCCTTGGTGTTGCGGTCGCGCACCTTGGTCTTGTTGACGTAGGCCTCGGCGTGGTCGAGATAGTTCTGGAACAGCGCTTCGGCCTGCTCCTGGTAGGAGTACACGAAGGCGCGCGTGATCTCCTTTTCCAGCAGTTCCAGATACTCTTTGTGGAGCGTGTCCTGGAGGAATTCGAGGTACTGCTTCTTGGTGTCCTCCGGGAAGTCGGCTTCCTTGGTCATCTGGATCAGCGCCTCGCGGACGTTGATCGGGTTGATGCAGTTGCCGGTCACGTTGTCCGAGAGCGCGTTGTCGAGCGCCTTCATGATAGATC
>JAKAVX010000074.1 GCA_021827465.1 Deltaproteobacteria bacterium
TGCAGGAATAGGATGCGCATCCGGAACTCGAATCTTGGCGTAAATCGATCCGGGAACCGAAACACCTTCGCAAGCAATGCTGCAGCCAGAAAGAGTTCGGACCGCAAATTGATATACAAGTCAGGTTCGTCGGTTGAATTTTGCCTCAATCGATTAGGGCTAAACCGCTGAGACGAACTGACCCGCCCGAAAACGCCCTTGCAGCGGCATGGTGTCCGCCGAATGCTCAGAGTTCTCCGAGCCCTGCCATTCCGCGCCTCGTGTAATTTCGGCCCTCAGGCCGACTTTCTAAGAGGGCTCCCACCTGCGGCAGGCAATCAAAGTCAGCTGCCGCGCGGGCGAAAAAGCAACTGCCGGAACGATTAGTTTGCCAGGCGTCACGGTGCTTGCCACGGGAGCGGCATCGGCCGATTGTCGGCGTGACGAACCTTGACCGATGAAGCGTTCAGAGCCCCTATCAACTTCATCGGCGTATTGCCGCTATTGATGATCTGATGAACGACATCGGCTGGGATTAGCAGAGTCGAGTTCGGTCCGAATTCCGTGTCCTCACCCTCGATGGTAAGGCGTCCCCGGCCCTCGAGGATCACGATCGCCTCTTCACAGGCATGCCGGTGAACGGGCGTGGCCGCTCCCGCCTCGATGGTCTGCCCCCATAGTTCGAGGCTCTTCATCCCATGCGCTGGCCCGGCGAGCGTTCGACGATTAAGGCAGGGAAGAGCGAACTCGTGCTGAGAATCATTGTTCACGACGGGCATGTCACTTTCTCCTTTCGTAGTTCCCGTTCGCCCCGGCGGTTGCAACGGTTGAAATCAATCGGAACAGCAATTCCTAAAGAAATCGAGAGTCGCGCGATTGAACGCCTCGGGCTGTTCGATATTGCTCAGGTGCCCCGCGCCTTCGATGATCGTCAATCGAGAGCCGCCGATTCGCTCCGCCATACGTCGCGAAACCGCAGGAGGCGTAAGTGTGTCTTCGTCTCCAACGACCACGTGTACAGGCACATCGATGTCCTCCAGTGCGAACTCACGCGAATATCGAACCGATGCCGCTAGCGCCTTCAGATATGAGTCCTTGCGTAGCGCCGAGAGGCTTGCCATCAGTTGCTCAAAGACGCCGCGGCGTGGTTGTCGACTGATCAGGGTTTTGGCAACTATCGGGGCGATGTCGCGCGGGTCTTTGCCGGCAAGCAGCGGTTCCTGTCTGAGCCGGATGAACTCGGCGCGTTGTGCCTCGGAAAAATGACTGAACCCGGGCATCGTATCGCAGAGAGTCAGGCTCGCGACACGCGCAGGATGCCGCGAGTTAAAATCGAGGGCGATCACACCGCCCATCGAAAGTCCCACCAGATGCGCGCGCGGGGCTCCGAAGTGATCGACGACCCGGAGAACGTCGTGGGCGAAATCGCCAAAGTCCAGCGGTCCCTCGTAGTCGTCGCTATCGCCATAGCCGCGCGCATCCCAGGCAACGGCATGGAATTTAGCGGCGAACGCCGGGAGTTGATCGCGCCAGTTGGTGCGATTGCCTCCAATTCCGTGCGTGAAGATAACCAGCGGACCGGTGCCCGTCTAATCGATTGCGATTCGTGGTGTTCCGGGAAAATACGCCGGACTTGAAGTTGCCATTGGGGGGCCGAGTTTACCTTTTGGCAAGGATATGGTCACGCTGAGCTAAGTGGAGCGCGATCAGGGGTTCACCGGGCGGGTGCCTTCGGGCTGGACGCTCGAGAGATTCTCAATCGAAATCATGTAGTGGCCGCAATTCCGCGAGAGTTCGTGCTGGCAGCGCGGCCCGCCTGGCGCCCGGACCAGATGCAATCTGCCAATGCAAGGCCGCTAACATAATTGTTCGACGCGATACCAACCGCAGCGCGGCCCGCAGCGTACAACCCCGGTATGATCGTGCCACCGGCCGTCCTGACCGCGCCGGTTTGTTCATCAACTTTGCGGCCACCAAGGGTAATCGCAGGGCAGGGGAAAACGCGCCGATCGACTGAAATGTCGAGCGCAGAGAATGGCCGCGTTTCGAGGGTGTGACGCATCGCGGCCGATTTCCCAAGTGTCCCGCGTCGCTCGCACAGAAACCGCCGCGCGCAGGCGCACTGGCGCGATGCGCAGCGCGGTTCCCGGCGAGACGGTGGTTATCTCCGTTATTTCGATGTATGGGAACAAAATGAAGTTCGGATATATGCTCGATTTTCGCAATCCGCCCGACTCCGGAATCGGCGCGGCCGAGTTTCACGCCGCGATGCTCGAACAAGTGGAGTACGCCGATCGCGCAGGGCTCGACTCGATCTGGCTGACCGAGCATCACTTCGTCGACGATGGCTATCTCGCCGCCGTGATGCCGGCGGCCGCGGTGGTTGCCGCGCGAACCAAACGTGTGACGATCGGCACGTACGTTCTGCTCGCGCCGTTTTACCATCCGCTGCGTCTCGCTGAAGACGCCGCATTTATAGATGTCATTTCGGGCGGGCGTCTGCGGCTCGGAATCGGACTCGGCTATCGCGGCGAGGAGTTCGACGGTTTCCAGGTTCCCATCAAGGAGCGCCTCGGCCGCACGCTCGAAACGATCGACATATTGAAGCTCGCGTGGACCGGAGAACCGTTCAGCTACGAGGGGAAGTTCTTCCGCTTCCGCGATGCGCAGGTGCTGCCGCGTCCGGTCAGCAGGCCTCATCCGGAATTGCTATGGGGCGGAATGAATGCGCAGGCTATTCGCCGGGGTGCAAGGCTCGGCCTGTCCTTCGCGTGCAACCTGGGCAAGCGCGAAGTGGAAATGTATCGCACCGCGCTCCTTGAATTCGGCAGAGACCCGGCGAACTTCAACATCGTGAACAATCGCGTCGTTTACGTCGCCGACAGCGAAGAGCGGGCATGGAAAGATATCGAGCGGGCCGCGATGTACCAGGCCGCTCTGTACGACAAATGGCTATCGGCTGCGGCCGATGGCGGCGAAAGCCCGATTCGTCCCGACGCCGACCGGATCCGGCACAACGCCGTTCTCGGCCCTCCCGCCCAGGTTGCGGACCGTCTGAAACGGGTAATCGATGAGAGCCCGATGACGGAGCTGATTCTCGCCACGCAGCTTCCGGGGCTCGCGCCCGCCAAGGCGATGCGATCGCTGGAGCGTTTCGCATCCGAGGTGCTGCCGCATCTGCGCAAGTAGCAAACTGCGCGACGGGAAGAGACCGCTGCCGGCGTCATCCCTTGGATCGCGTCTCCATGCCCAAGACCTGCCGAGAAGCTGAGAGAGAGGAAGAGCGATGCTTTACTACGATTATCGTGATGCGCCGAATGCGCAGGTCCCTCGTATGTTCGCAGCCGAAAAGCGATTGGATCTGCCGAAGCGGCATCTCGATGTTCCCGGCGGCGAGAACCACCGGCCCCCGTACAATACCGAGATCAATCGCACCGGCCAGGTGCCGGCCCTTATGCTCGACGATGGCTCGGTAATCCGCGAGATTCTTCCGATCTGCGAATACCTGGAGGAGATCCATCCCGAGCCCGCGCTGATTGGGTCGACGCCGAAGGAGCGCGCCGAGACCCGCATGTGGACGCGCTGGATCGATCTCAAATACGTGGAGAGAATGACCGAGGCCTGCGTCGTTCGGGAAGGGCCGATTCGCGATCACTACGCAAAGTACAACTACAAGACGATGCTGGCGCCGGAGAACGGCGCGGTATGCGCCACGATCGCGCACGAGAAGCTGGCCTGGTTCGACGAGGAAATGAGAGGCCGGCGGTTCGTATGCGGCGAACGGTTTACACTCGCCGACATCCATCTCTACGTCTTTCTGAATTTTTTCGAGAAGCTCGGCCTCAACTACCCGCGCGAGCTCTGGTGGGTTGACGGCCATTTCAAGAGGATCGGAGCCCGGCCCAGCGCGAGGGCCTAGTCGCGCCCATCGATCCGCAACTGGCGACTATCCCGCTTCACGGCGCATAATTACTGGTTTCTGGCCCACCGCGCCTTTGGTGCGCGGCGCCCCCGTTCTGAAGGGCGTGCCCGGCGTGTGGCGTCTGTTCGCGGTGCAGTAGCCGTCGCGTCTCGCGTTCGGGGCTGATCTCTCAGCGCGAACCGGCGCGCCGCTTGTGGTTTCCTATCGCGCTTGGAATGATCTGCCGCCGTGAGCGCACCTTCGAAGTTTGAGCTCGAGCGTTTCGTCTCGACGTTTCCATATTCCAGCGAGGCGTTTCTGGTCGACGAGGTACTGCGGATCGACCCCGCACAGGGGGAGATCGAAGCGCGCATGGACACGAGGCGCTCGCTGCCCGTCGCGCGGTATCAGGTGGGCGATCCTGGCGTCCATCCTCGGCACGTGTCGGGGCCCGACCTCATACTCCTGACCGGCAATATGGGCTGCCTTCACGCTTACTTTCTGCACAACTGTCGTTGGGAGGAGGGATGGGTCGGGTTCGGCAACCGCATCCATCGCGCTGATTTCCGAAGCCTGGTGGCAATTGGACCGCCGCTTCGGCTCCATTCCAAAGAGACAAAGGTCCGGGAAGGGCCGAAGCGGGTCGTGATCCGCTTCGAATTCCGTTTCTGGCAGGAGGACAGGCTGGTCTACTTTGGCGACCAGTCGGCGATCTTCGTCAAAGGCCGGGCGTTCGAGGAGATTTCGTAACCCGCTCCGTCGCGGGCAAGACTTGAGACGGAGACTCAGGCCGCGTCATCAGGCGCTGCCGCTTGCGGCCGCACGTCCGGGTTGCCCGCGGGGCGTCTCCAATCACACTGCGGGTTTGGCTTCGACGGTACGCGCCTGACCATCCGAAACTTCCGGGGATGGGCGCCGGACCAGGTAATGGTGCTCGGGGATCGGAAAGCCTCCCTTTGTGAGGGTTTCACGAATCGCGCGGTTGGTGTCGAAATAGACCTGCCAATAGTGCGCGTTGTGGCAATAGGGCCGCACCGCCAGAACGGGACCGGCCAGATTGAACTCCAGAATTTCAACATCGGGAGCGGGGGACGTCATCACGTTCGGGATACTGGCCAAAGCCTTTTTCAGCAGGCCGATCGCTGCTTCGTGATCGGCGGAATGCGACAGTTGCGCCGCCAAGTCGACGCGGCGATAGGGATTCGTCGAGAAATTCTGAATGTTATCCGAAAAGATTTTGTTGTTGCCGACAACGTAACGTACGTTGTCGAGCGCGTCGATCGCCGTCACGAACAATCCGACTTCACGGACAGTACCGGTAACACCGGCGGCAGTGACAAAATCTCCCGCTCTGAACGGCCTGAAGATCATCAGAAAAACGCCGGCGGCGAAGTTCGAGAGCAAACCACTCCACGCCATCCCGATCGCCACGCCGGCCGCGGCCAGCACCGCCGCGAAGGTAGTGGTCTGGATTCCGAAAAATCCGAGAATCGCGACAATCAGAATCAGATCGAGCAGGACCGAGACGGCCGCGCAGATATAACGGATAAGTGTCGGATCGATGTGCTCGGCGTCGAGCGTGCGTGAAATCAAACGGATGCTCAAGCGGATGAGCCAGCGTCCGACGATCCAGATCGCAATTGCGCCCAGCACATCGAGAGCGACCCATGTTCCGACCGTGATGAGCGGTTGCGTCGCACTGCTTAGTTCCATCGCCGATCCTCCCTATCCTGCACAGCACGGGGGCTTCAGTGTGCCAGCGGTGATTCCTGCCGAGCGACTTTCGAGCATGGGGCGTGCCAAACGCGGCATATTTCAGAATTGACTCGTCAAACGATGCGGGCGCCATCTCTGCCATTTCCTGGACATACGATTCCTCCATCCAAACGAGTCCCCAGGCAATCGCCCACGAAACGAATTGGTCTGTCTCGAAAGGTCAATCTGTTTCGTTTGGCAGCAGGATCTGGCGGTCGAACTTAAGCTGATTTCAGCTTGGATTGGCGCGCTTGCAGCGAACGTCCCGGTTACGCTGAAGCCTTGAATGTGCCGGGTAACGATTCGGCGGAGCGAGAGGCCAGGAGCACCTCAAGCATCGCGGGAATTTCGAACACTGCGCGGTTGTTGAACGCGCCCGCGCGCAAGTGAAACCGCGCCATCCAATCCGGCTGCAGGATTTTTTCGATTCCCGATACGATTTCGCTGAACGAGCGCAGCACCACTCCGAACTGATGCTGCGCGATCCACTCGGTGTTGTACCGCTCCTGCACCATCGTTCGCGCGTTGCGCTCGACGATGACCGGCAGTCCCATCACCAGCGCCTCGCTGACGCTGCCGGGGCCGGGCTTGCCGACGAAGAAGTCCGCCAGACGCATGAAGTAGGGGATTTCGCGCGTGAAGCCCTCGACGCGGCAGGGAAACGGCAGTTCCATCGCCGAAACTTCTTCGCCGAGTTGCTGATTATGCCCGCATAAGACGATGAGCTGGATTTTGAGTCCCGCTTCCGCCACGCGCTTTGCGATCGTGAGCATCCGGCGCGAGCCGAATCCGCCGAACATCACCAGCCCCGTCGGCAGGTCGGAGCGAAGCCCGAGCCGGCGGCGTTCCCGCTCGCGGCAAATATCCATCGGCTGATAGAACTCGGGCCGCACTATCATCCCCGAGGTACGTATCACGCGCGCGGGCGAATAGCCGGTCGCAAGCGCCTGCTCGGCCGCGTAAGAGGTTCCGCAGATGAGATATTGGTCCTGCCGCTCGATCCAGAAATGCGGCGGACAGTCGGCGAGATCGGTCATAATCGTGACCATCGGCGTGGGCGGACGTCTCGTTTCGCGGTCGGCGGCACGCAGGCCCTCGAAGATGGCGCGATTGAAGTTGGGTATCATCGAGACTACCAGGTCGGTCGGGCACTTTCGCCAGTAGTGCGACAGCAGTTCGACGCTCGGCCGATGCATCCGGCGGATCAGGAATTGAGTCGCGCGCAGCATCGGCCCGGTCCCGATCGTGAGACCGTACTTGATCATCCCGTTGTACAGGTCTTCGGTGCGCACGCCGGTTACGTAGTGGACGACGTCGACCGGGTCGAGGATGTCGCGCAGGTTCACCATGCGGATTTGCCATCGGCGCCGCTGCTGCTCGATGACGGCTTTCAGCGCGGTGGCGGAGGCGCGATGGCCGCCGCCCGCGTCGAAAAAAATCAGATCGACCCGCGGACGGCGATCGGCTACGGGCACAGCGTTTGGGAAGTTCATGGCAGCGGCGCCTCGGCTATTGGTTCGCGCGCGGCGTACCCCCATTGCAGAAGCGCAAGCACGCCGTTTCGATTTTCGGCCAGCGCGGTGCAACTGCTTACCCAGTCGCCGTCGTTGATATACCAGACGGATCCGATCTTGCGCTGTTCCGGCCGATGGATATGGCCGCAGATGACGCCGTCGGCCTTGTGCCGGCGCGCCGCCTCGGACACCGCGCGATCGCTGAAATCGGTCAGATATTCCACCGCCCTTCTGACGCCTACCTTGAGACATGCGAGGCGGCTTTCGTCGCCGTCGCGCGGAGTGGCGCCACCGCTGAACCAGCGGTCGAGGCGCAGCGCCGCGAGATAGGCCTGGTTGCCCATTTTCTGCAGCAAACGGTTTGGATTAAGCGAGCCGTCGAACTGATGTCCGTGGATTACCAGCATCCTCCTGCCTTCGGCGGTCCGATGGATTAGCTCGTTGACGACGGGTATCCGTCCGAACAGGGAACGAACAATGTCGGTGCTCGACTCGTCATGGTTGCCGGGCAGAAACACAACCCGGGTGCCGCGCCGCGCCCATGACGCGATCTCCTCGACGACCGCGTTTTGGGCGGGACTGTGATGCCACGCGGGACCCGGTATCCAGCCGTCGACGATATCGCCGACCAGGAATAGATTTTCGGCCTCGTGATGGCGCAGGAAATCGAGAAGCGCCTCGGCCCTGCATCGCGGAGTGCCGAGATGCAGGTCTGAAATCCAGATCGAACGATAATAGCTGGTTGTCGTCGCGGCAGGCGCTGCGACGTCGGTGAGACAGTGGGGCCACCCGGGCCACGCGATGCTATCTAGCCCGATCCCTTCCACCGCGGCCCGGCCTCACCGTGCGAGTGGCTTAGGAAATACACACCATAGTGACTAAGGGATCGAAGCCGCGGAATCGATAGTATATTTGATCGTTATGAGAAAAGAACGTTATGTGAGCATTAAATGACGGGTTTTCCCGGTCATTGCGCTCTAATGGCGCGGGATCGGCTTCGCGTCGACTTGAACGGCGCAGTTGCGGCCGCGCCACCATAAGGGTGAAGTAACCACAACGATTGTGACGATAATCGGCGTCAGCATTTGCGCCGCCTCGCTTTCAAGCGCACTGCCGAAAAGCGCCAGTCCCGGGACGAGCATCTTGCCCGCGGTCCATCCCAGCAACGCGGCGGCGCCCGTCACCAGC
Source organism: Deltaproteobacteria bacterium (assembly GCA_021827465.1). The sequence continues at coordinate 8,338 of JAKAVX010000074.1, forward strand.
AGCGGATAGCGCCTCATCAATTCGGCAACGAGAAGACTACCCGGGATCAACAGGAGGCAACTCAGGAGGAGACCAAGTATGAGCGCGATCGGATGGTTTTGCGCGATCGCCGCGATGGCCAGGATGTTGTCGGCGCACATCAGCAGATAGGCGATGGTCACGGTCAGGATCGAGCGCAGGAATGTACCGCCGCCGGACAGACTCACGTTGCCGCCGCCGTCGTATTGCAAACGAATAGCGATCCAAATCAGCAGAATTCCAGCAATGCAGGATACCAGCGCAAGCCTAAGCAGCGACGCAACCATCAGGGTTGCCGCGCCTTGCAGGACGACGGCGCTCGTGATTCCGACAAGGAGCGCGATATTTCGTTGAGTTCCCGGCAGATTACGGGTCGCCAGTCCGGCTGCCAGCAAATTGTCGCAGCTCAGGATCAGGTTGATGCCGACGACGCCGAGCAGGGGCGCCGTGTCTGAAAATGCCCAGTCCAAGCGTTCACGAGCCCCCTTTCGCGCCGAGCCCTTCTGGTTCGTTTCGCGCAGCGGCCAACGTGAGGGAGCCGTCAAAGCGCCGCGCGAGCAAGTTTGAGAATAGAGTTATTATCCGTGCCAATCATCAGCACAAGTGGGCGCATGTTTCGAGAATTCGGGTTCGGACCGGACGATGGGACGGGGGGACTAGCCTGCCGGGAGCGCTCGCGGCGCTCAGCCCGTAACCGACCAGTGCCCTGTAGGATAT
>JAKAVX010000075.1 GCA_021827465.1 Deltaproteobacteria bacterium
CATTGCGGCGATCTCGCTGCGGAAGATGCTCAGCCTGAGTTCCGGGCTGAGATCCTTCAGCCAAAGTATAATCGGCACGAACATGGCCACGCCGAGGAAACCCGTGATCCAGATTTGCGACTGCCAGGTGTGGTAGATGGGCAACGTCTGTCCAGCGATGAAGTTGGCCAGAAAGTTTGCTCCAACGGGCCCGATCGTGAACAGACCGAAGGCGAGTGCGCGGCTCAAGCGCGGCGACATGTCGCGCACCAGCGCCGCTCCCGCGCCGGCCATCAAGCCGCCGACTACGCTCATCAGGGTGCGGACGATTATGAAGCTCAGCACGTTGTGGATGAGCAGGTTGGCGAATACCAGCACGATCACTGCGGCAAGGCACGCGTCAATAATGACCACGCGGCCGAATCGATCGGCGAGCGGACCGCCGAAGAAGGCTGAGATCGCTGATATCGCCACCGCAAAGCTGATGAAGCCGCCGTAGCCGAGCATGCTCATGTGGATGTCCGGCAAAAGAAGCGGCAGAAGCGGTGCGAGCTGGAACTCGTAGGAGGCGAGCACGGTCGCGAGCACCGTGAGCAGCACGAGTCCCCATCGATGCGCTCCGTGGGGATACTCGGTCAGCGTGCGAGCCTCGGTGAACGTGCTCATCGTGCCTCCCGCTCCGGCGCTGAAAACCTGCGCGGACGTGTCTTTGCGATTAAGGAATTGCCGGCCGGCGAGCCCCTTCGCCGCCGTTTCTTCCTCTACAGCCAAACCGGCTGCTTGCTCAAGCCGAAAATCACGGCGCGCGGCTGGTGCTCGCGGACACGGTCCTGCTAAGAGGTCGAAGCGGCAAGCGGAGAGCAGAGGGAAGACGCGAAATGGACCTCAGAAGCCCGTCGGTGGGCAAGGTGCTGAGACTGTCGGTGGAACCAGGCGCGGAAGTGACTCGCGGCCAGGAAGTTCTGGTGATCGAGTCGATGAAGGTCGAGATTCCGATCAAGGCAAGCGCAAATGGACGAGTGAAGGAGTTCCGAGTAGCTCCCGGCGAGCAGATCCAGCGAAACGCCGTCCTTGCCGTTCTTCAGGCGTAACCGTGAAGCGTCCGCGCGCACGACGCCATGCGCATTAGGCCCTGTAAACTTCGGCGCTGTCGAGGGCACGTCCGCGCGCGTCTTCGCCACCCACGATTAAAATCTGGCCGTTCCTGAGCAGCGTCGCGGTGTGAAAACTTCGCTCGATAGCCATGTCGCCGACCGGCGCGAACAAGTCCGCATCCGGATCGTACTCCTCGGTGCTGCGCAGCGAACCCCTTGTGTTGAAACCGCCGCTTAGAAGCACGTCGTTGCTTTGGGTCAATGTCGCGGTATGGTTGGCGCGCGGATGACTCATGCCCGAGGTGATGAGCCTGAACGAATCGGTCGCGGGCTCATAGGTGAAAGCTTCTTCCAAAACCGAGCCGTTGACGCTTACGGAGCCGGCGATCAGCACGGTGCCGTTGAGAAGCAACGTCGCCGTATGGAAATTACGGCCGGCAAGTTGTGAAGTACAACGAGTAAACTCCCGGGTCGCTATATCGTACAGCTCGGCGCCTGGAGCCGAGGACGCGTCCGGCCCGTCTGCGAATCCGTTGTAGGCGTTCCCGTGAACGCCGCTCTGCCTGATGTTTTCGCCGCCGACTATCAGCACCTTTCCATTGGCGAGCAGCGTCGCGGTGTGATTGGCGCGCGCGGCCACCATTCTCCCGGCCGCGGTGAACGTCCGGGTTACGAAATCGTAGATCTTGGCCTCCAAGAGCAAGCCACCGTCGTTCTGGCCGCCGGCAATCAGCGCGGTGACGTTCGGAAGCATGGTGCTCGTATGGTTGACTCGCGGGTGAGTCAAGCTGGGGCCGGGCAGGAAGCGGCCGCTGGAGGGTTCGTATATTTCGGTGCTCTTCAACACCTTTCCGCCGAGGCTCTCACCGCCGATGATGAGGACGGTGCCGTCCGGAAGCAGCGTCGCGGTATGGCCGTCGCGGGCGACGCGCATCGTCGCCGTCGGGGTGAAGGTTCCGCTCGCTGGTTCATAGATTTCGCAACCGGCGAGCGGGACACCCAACAGGTTCCTGCCACCAGTGATGAGGACGGTGCCGTCATCGAGCAGCGTCGAGGTATGCCCCACACGCGCTATCATCATGCGGCCGACCATCCTGAATGATCTGTCCACGTGCAGAGCTCCGAAACCTGATCGAATGATACGCGTCTCAGAACAATGGGTAAAATGATGGATACTACAGTCTGCGGGGGCTCTAAATGGTCCTTCGTTCGCTGTTTGCGGTAAGGATGGCAATGTTCCAGAATGCGGATTGGGGATGACAGGTTGCCGCTTCGGGGGAGTGTAAGGGTGGGAGTGGCAGTTACGTGGAAGCGACGGAGCATCGTTCAGAGCACCTGAACAGTGGAACTGCGGGTGATGTCCATCCTGACGTTTTTTCCCCCGGTTTTGCTAACTCACCATCGAAGGGAGCCACGCGCGGTTCGAGTTATGTGGATCCGGCCCTTCTTTCTCTGGTTCTTGCGACGGTAAAAGCCCGGCGCGAGCAGGTGTTGCAGCAATGGCGCGCGTTGTACGTCGAGCACTTCGGCAAGCACCGAACCCTTTCCGATTCCGAATTCGACGCTGTGGCAGGCCGCTGCGTGGACTCGCTGGACACGCCGAGCAAGGGCGATGGCAATGTCGTCGCGCTGGACAAGGACCGCTGCTGGAGGAATTTCGCAAGTCACGGAGTGCCCTTCTCCGAGACGATGGTCCTGTCTCGCCTGTTCGAGGAAAGCGCCGCCGCGATCGCCGAGTCGTGCCTGCCAGCACAGGCGCAGGCTTATCATAATCTTCACAATTTCGCCCATTGTTGGCTCCCAACGATCGCTGAAACCTATTTCGCCACCTGCTTGCCGACTGCGTCGTCGGTTTGCGCCGCCTGCCGGCCTAACCCATGTTGCGGGATGGTCGGCGCGAGCGAGCCGATGCTGCGGCTTTACGAGCGGATTGAGGCGGTGTCGCAGACTCGCGGCACGGTGTTGATAATTGGTGAAACCGGAGTCGGCAAGGAACTGGTGGCGCGCGCGATCCATGACAGCAGCGCGGACCGCGATGCGTCTTTCGTGGCGCTCAATTGTGCGGCGCTGCCCGGCGATCTAATCGAAAGCGAGTTGTTCGGCCACGTGCGCGGCGCGTTCTCGGGCGCGGACAATTCCATGCCCGGACTGTTCCGGTCCGCCGAACGCGGCACGCTGTTTCTCGATGAGATAACCGAGATGAGCGTGGGTGCGCAGGCGCGAATGCTGCGTGCGCTGCAGGAGCATCGCGTGCGCCCGGTGGGCTCGACCTCCGAAGTTGCGGTGAACGTGCGGGTAATCGCCTCGACCAATCGAGATCCGCGCGAGGCGGTTGAGAGCGGGCATCTGCGCGAGGATCTCTACTACAGGCTCCAGGCCGCGGTTATCGAGGTGCCATCGCTGCGCGAACGGCTCGAGGATTTACCGGCGCTAATCGAACACTTCATCACGACGCTCAGCCAAAGGAACGGACGTTCGGTGGCCGTCCGCGCGGTCAGCGAAGAGGCGATGCGGGCGATGCGGGAGTACCAGTGGCCGGGTAACGTCCGCGAGCTGTCCAACGCGATCGAAACCGCGCTGACTTTCGGCACAGGCTCGGTAATTACGCTCGATGACTTGCCGCCCTCGGTCACGGGCCGGCCGCCGGAGGAGATTGCGCTCGCCCGACAGGTGGAGAGCCTGGCCGAAACCGAGCGCGACCTGATTCGGCGTGCTCTCGGTTCGAGCGAGGGTAATCTGTCGGCGGCGGCTCGCCTGCTCGGCATTTCGCGCAAACGGCTCTACGCGAGGATCGCCAAGTACGGTCTCGCCTCCTGGGCGAAATCCAACCTCTAATCCATTTTGCGCGCGAATTGGCAGGCTGTCCAAAAGGAAACAGTCTGCTTCCGCAGCCCGGTGAAGTGGCGCGTAAGGTAGCAATCGATTCGCGCGCCGAACCAAATTTACGCTGCCGATGCATTTGAAAATCGGCATGAAGGTTGCGAACTAAGCCTAGACTTTAGAAGGCATAGGCCGCGACGGCGCGACTCGATCACGAGACGGTGAGAGCGGATGTCGAATGGGCAGGGCACCGTGTGGAAAGGATGGCTAGTGTATCATAGCGGCGGCCAGCAGGGTTACCGGCACGCCAGCACCCATGCTTTCCACGGACTTGCCTGCACCGATTGCCACATGCGCGCCGTGAACCCGCGCCTCAACCTCGCGGTCGCGAACGAGGTGAACCGCTACGATGCATCAGCCTACCGACTACGTAAGCTTTACGAGTCAAGTATAGATACCCGTTGCAGTGCATACACGATCCTTAGTTCACGATTACATCACGGATCCTGAATCGGCGATGGAGGGTTTCCAGCTCGAACGTCCTTCGACTTGCGCACGGAGCGAAGATTTCACCCGCTATCTTACCGCGTGGTGAAGAAGGCCGATTCAAAGTGAAGGCGAACAATGTAATCGATGATTGGTTTCATCTGAAAAGGAGATTCTCTCGGATGGAATGTCGAAAATGGTTGCTGAATGCGCTGGCAGTGGGCGCATTTACGGCTTCGCTGGTCGTTGTGATGCCGGGATATACGCAAGCGCAGAACGTCAAGGATATCTACGCAAAGGAATGCAAAAGCTGCCATGGCTCGACCGGCAAGGGTGACGGACCTGTCGGCAAGCTAATTAATCCGAAGCCCACGGACTTCGCCGTCTCGCTCAAAGGCAAAAGCGACGCCTGGATCGCCAAGGCGATCAAGGGCGGCGGTCCGGCAGTGGGCGAATCAGATGTGATGCCAGGCTACGGCGACCTGAGCAATCAGCAAATAAAGGAACTGGTCGACTATATAAAGAAGTTCAGTTCGTGATGGAGCGTCTCACTTGAGTGCCCGCGAAAAATGGCTTCTGCTGTTCATCCTAGGCATCGGCCCGTTATTGCTGGTCGTGGCCACGTTCGGCCTGTCGTTCAAGAGGGCTGAAACATTGCGGTTTTGCTCCGACTGTCACACGATGACGCCATGGATTGCCGATCTGGAGGATCCCCACAGCGAGTCGCTGGCCGCAAAGCATTATCGCAACCGATGGATTCTCCACGATCAGTGCTACAACTGCCACGTAAATTACGCGTTCCTGGGGCCGGTGGAGGCAAAAATCGGCGGTCTGAGGCATATTATCGCTTATTACACCCGGTACGGAATGCGTAGTCCAATCAAGCTCTACGAGTCGTTTCCCAATGGAAATTGTCTGCGCTGTCACGAGAATTCCGCTATGTGGCGGAATAACCCAACGCATCGGGCAATCATTGCTCAATTGCGCAGCGACAAGCTGAAATGCATTTCCTGTCATGGTCCGATACACACGCCGAAAGGCCTTAAGGGTTAAGCTCTCATGCCCACGACTATCGAGATAGCGTTTATTCTGACTGGTCTCGGCCTGTTTGCGACGATACCCTGCCTGTTGGACACCACGCCGATAACCATGACGGCGTTCTTCTTTCTCGGGATCCCGTTCCTTATGGCGGGCTTTATCGTTTATCTGTACACGGTGATAAGAGATCTGCGCCGGCACGGCGTGATGTAGTCAGTCCGGTATCCTATCCCGTCTTTCGTCCCATCGCTCCCAGAACGTGACTGCGAGCGCGGGCTTTCGCTCCGGCCGGGCCCATCGGCCCTTCGGATAACCCATCGGTATCAGAGCCATGTTGGAGTACTCGGGCGGGACGCCGAGACGCACGTCGATTTCCGCGGCGAACATCGAATGGAGACTCGTGATCGAAGTGCCCAGACCGTAGCCGCGCGCGGCGAGACACAGGTTCTGAATCGCGGGAAATAGCGCATTGTACATCGGCGTGCCCGCGCGCCGCGGGTCTGCGTATTTCTTGACGCAGGCGAAAATAAGCACCGGGCATTCGGCGATATGCTCTGCCAGGTAGCGGGCTGACTTGAGAATCCTGCCCTGCGGGCTGTCAGGCGCTTTTGCGAGGATTTCACGCGCCCCCGGCTTGAGGTAGCGCTCCCAGGCCTGCCGATAGCGAGCGGCGATGAAATCCTTATTTTCCTGCTCGCGCACCACGACGAAAATCCAGGGTTGGCGGTTGCTTCCGCTCGGACCCATCGTGGCCGCCTCGATTACCTTGACGATTATATCGGCGGGCACCGGATCGGGCCTGAGCCTGCGCATCGAGCGGGTTGTATAGATCGCCTCGTAGAGGTCGAATTGCGGGTTGCCGTACATAGGCGCGAAGGGTAGCAGATCCCGGGCGTGCGGCGGAAATCGCGGCTAGGGCGCGCGCGTTTGGGCGGTCCGGGTTGCGGGCCGGCGCGCGCCGCGTGGGTCGCCTTCGCCGTTCATCGGTCGGATACGCGTCCGAAACGTGCGCACCGTTGTGCTTTATCCAGTATCGTTCGGTGCTCTCGACCGTATATACACTTGTTTCGGCAAAAGTTACTAGCACGATGTACTAACAGTGACGAGCGTTGACTCGACGATGATACGCTGTAAGGTGAGTGCAGCGGCCGTGCAAGGGGTTAGTGGATGTTGCGGCAGTATCGTCGCTCGCTCGCTATAGCAGCGCCTGTCGGATGGATAATCGCCCTGCTACTGTTGGCGCTTTTCGGATCAGTAAGTGCGCGAGGCTCGCTGCCGGGTTCCGAGGCGCCGCCGTTCGCAATCGCGGTGCGGCAAGGGGCGAGGGCGAGATGGTTTTTCGATCGGCAGGGGTACGGCTTCGGAGTTCCGCCGCACGCCTATGCGAGAGCGATACAGTGGCTCGCACAGCGGTCGAATCGTGGCTCGCACGACCGGAGCGCGAGTTCGGCGCTTCTGCTGTCGGGCCCGCAAGCCTCTTCGTCGACATACGGATGGAACTTTCTCGGACCGGAGCCGATCTTTGGCGAGGTCGCGGTCTTCGGGGATGTCGCGGTCGGAAGCGGCACGCTTGCGAACGCTGGCGGCCGGGTGACGGCGATTGCAGGCGATCCAACGACCAGCGGACGGTTCTTCGTCGGGACTGCGGCGGGTGGGGTGTGGATGACCACCAACGGCGGTGCGAGTTTCACGCCGATTTTCGACGCGGAGCCGACCGTGGTTATCGGGGCGATTGCGCTCGACCCGACCACCAGCCCTCCCACGCTTTACGTTGGAACCGGCGAGGCCGACAATTCGGGCGATTCGTACTACGGCGAGGGTCTGTTTGTCTCGACCAACCTGGGCAGCTCGTGGACGCAGATCGACAACGGTGGGTTGTTCGACCAGGAAGCGTTCGCCAGTGTCGCGGTCGACACCACGCAGACGCCGCGCCATATCTTCGCCGCGCTCGGTATCGGATCGAGCGCAAGCCGCGCCGACGCGTCGTTCGTCGAAAGCGACATCGTAAACGACGGGCTCTGGTTTTCGGCCGACGGCGGCAATACCTGGACGCAGCTGCCGTTTACTTCCGCGAGCGCCTGCCCGGCCTACGGCGGCTACTGCCCGGCCGAGGACGTGGTGATCGATCCCGCGGCGCCGGCGAATGTTTACGCGGCGATTTATCAGTACGGGGTGTTTCACTCGGCCAACGGCGGGAGCACGTGGAGCGAGATGGCGTTTCCGGGGGTGAGTGCGGGCGAGAGTATCGGGCGCGCCACTCTCGCCGCGAATAACGGGACGGTCTATGCAGCGCTCGGGGCCGCCGACGGCACGGGATATCTCGGCTTTTTCAAGTCCACGGACGGCGGCAATACGTGGACCGCGATGCAGATGCCGAGCGCGACCCTCGGAAGCGTCACGATCGACGGGACGGGGGCGTCGGATTTTTCGCAATCCGCGTTCGATCAGACGCTCGCGATCGATCCGTCGGACCCAACCGAATCGACCGTCGTGTTCGGCGGGGTCGGCGTCTATCGTTCGACCAACTCCGGTTCCACGTGGACGTTTCTCGCGCAAAGCGGCGGGACCCATTCGGGCCAGCACGCGATCGCGTTCGACCCGAGCCATCCGGGGAACTTTCTGCTCGGCAACGACGGCGGGCTTTACGGCTTCGATCCCTCAACCGGCGCGTGGAGCGCACTCAATTCGACGCTCGCCGTGGCGCAAGTTCAGAGCGTCGGGCCGAGTCCGAACGATAACGCTTTGCTGCTGGCGGGACTTCAGGACAACGGCACGGTGCTTTACAACGGCAGCGCGGAGTGGAACGCGACCGATCAGCTCGACGGCGGATTTGCGCTGTTCGACCAGGTGAATCCGTCGTTCGCCTACCATACCTACGAGACGTTCCCCGCCGGCCCGATCATAGCGAATTCGACCAACGGCGGAAGTATGTGGAGCTATGGCGCGCCCACCACTTTGATTCGTTCCGCGATGGCCGCGGCGGACGACAAGGGCGCGGGATTCTATCCGCCGCTTGCCAGCGATCCAGCAGTTGCGGAACGGGTCCTGTTTGGCGCGCATTCGGTTTACGTATCGACCGACGGCATGTCCAACTGGAGCCAGCAGACGAGCCAGGATTTGACCGGCGGATGCCAGAGCGGCGCGTGCGCGCTTCAGGACCTCGAGTTCGCGCCTTCCGATGACAGCGTCGCGTGGGCGCTCTCGATGCAGACGTTTTCGACCTCGCCGGCCACTCCGTTCAAGGTGTGGGTCACGCAGCAGGCGAACTTGAGCGTTAGCTCGACGTATCCCAACGGTGCGTTATGGACCGACGTCACCAGAAATCTTCCCTTCAGCGCGAGCAATACGCAGGCAACCGGCATTGCGGTGAGTCCCTTCAATCCCGGCACGGCATATTTGAGCGTGTCGGGCTTTACCGCCGCGACCGGTATCGGCCACGTGTTCGTCACCACCGACTACGGCGCCTACTGGTCGCAGGCCGACGGAAATCCGACCGACGAAATACCGCCGCCAGCCGGCGCGCTGCCCGATGTTCCGGTTCTGAGAATCCTCATGGACCGCACCGACACGTCGGGGCAGACAATCTACGCCGCGACCGATGTCGGGGTCTTCCGCAGTACCGACGGCGGGCAGTCGTGGGTGCCTTTCAATAGA